>CAZOLD010000021.1:0-14562 GCA_964580595.1 uncultured Eubacterium sp. | reverse complement strand
CGAACATTTCCACGAATTCAGACCCGGAAATTGAAAAGAAAGGAACGTTCGCTTCGCCAGCCACGGCCTTCGCGAGCATCGTCTTGCCTGTTCCCGGAGGTCCTACAAGCAAAACTCCTTTAGGCATAGAAGCGCCGATCTCACGGTATTTATCCGGGTTCTGCAGATATTCCACAATTTCTTTAAGGTTGTCCTTTGCCTCGTCTTCACCCGCCACATCAGAAAACTTAATTCCCTCGGCTGATTTAACATAGACGCGCACGTTGTTCTTCCCCATACCGAACATCATAGAGTTCGGTCCCTGCATATTCTTTGTCATACGCCTGGAAAAGAGCTGCCAGATCACGACGAAGAACACCATGGGGAGTACCCATGTGAGCAGAAATCCGGCGACAGGGCTCATCTGCTCGACAATCTCACCGGAAAATTTCGCTCCGGAACGGTAGAGCCTTTCCGTGAGGTCAGGATCCGGCAGCATGCCCGTCCGGTACACGTTTTCCTGTGATTTGTCCGTAAAGATTATCTGGTTATCCTGCTCCTGAATTTCGACCAGGCCGATCTCCTTATCCTCGGTCATGGAAATGAAGGTGCCGTAATCCACTTCCCTCATCTGCCTTTGCGCGAACCATGGCATCGCAAGGAAGTTAAACAGCATGAGAATCACCAGTATAATCAAGAAATAGTAGATCATCGGCCTTTTTGAATCCTTGACTTCAAACACTTGCGCTGTCTCCTTTCCCAATCCCCGGAAGCTGTCCTGCGGGGCTTATTTAAGCGTCAATCGTCCAAAACCCAAACTACGGGAGGCAATCTCCGTAAATTAGGCGTATTTTAACACAAATGAGCGGAAAAAGGAATAACATTTGGCAAAAGATGTGTCTGATTTGGAAGAAAATTCCCATTGACAAATCCGGATTTTAGGGGTAGAATCAACTCAAGTTCATATCGTGACGGGCGCGTTTCGCGCTCCGTGGATTGGAACATGGAAACATAGCTCAGCTGGGATGAGCGCTCGCCTGACTAGCGGGAGGTCAAGGGTTCGAGCCCCTTTGTTTCCATTTTTTTAATTAATTTTTTTGATGCCGGGAAAGACGAGGGGGTGACGTCATGCTGCTTGCGGGATACATGGTTCCCCATCCCCCGATTGCCGTTCCGGAAGTCGGGCGCGGGGAGGAGGAGAAGATTCGGCCTACGTTGGAATCCTTTTCCGCCGTCGCGAAGGACATCGCGGGGCAAGAGCCGGAGACGATTATCATCACTTCTCCGCACGCCGTGATGTACAAGGATTATTTCCACATTTCCCCGGGAGACGGGGCGAGGGGGAGCCTCGCGCAGTTTGGGGCCGCGCAGGTCCGCTTTTCTGAGGAATACGACTGGGAATTGGCCGAGGCGATTGCCGCGGAGGCAGACAGGCAGGGGTTTCCCGCGGGGATGGAGGGAGAGAGGGGGAAGGATCTGGACCACGGGACGATGGTCCCCCTTTATTTCATCGAGCGGGAATGCGCCGGCTACCGGATCGTGAGGATCGGGCTGTCCGGGCTGTCCTTAGGGCGGCATTGGGAATTCGGGAAGATCATCCGGCAGGCGATCCGCCGCACGGGCAGGCGATGCGTGTTCGTCGCCAGCGGGGACCTCAGCCATTGCCAGAAAGCGGACGGCCCGTACGGCTACCGCCCCGCGGGGCCGGAGTATGACAAGAGGATCATGGAGGTCATGGGGGAGGGCCGTTTCGGGGATCTCACCGGATTTTCGGAGAGGCTCCTAGACGAGAGCATGGAATGCGGGCACCGCTCGTTCACAATCATGGGCGGCGCGTTCGACGGGACTGAGGTGGAGAGCCGGAGGCTGACGCACGAGGCGACATTCGGCGTCGGGTACGGCTTTTGCATATACCATAGGAAGGGGGCTTCATGATGGATTCTTATGTGGCTTTGGCAAAGAACACGATTGACCGCTATGTCCGGGAGCGCAAGGTATACCGGCCGGAGGCGGGGGAGCTGACAGAGGAGATGCGCACCGCGCGGGCCGGGGCCTTCGTGTCCATCCATAAGGGAGGGGAGCTTCGCGGCTGCATCGGGACGATCTCGCCCACGTCGGACACGCTGGCGGAGGAAATCATCTCCAACGCCATCTCCGCGGCGACGCGGGATCCGCGTTTCCCTGCCGTCAGCGCGGATGAGCTGGACAGCCTGGAAATCAGCGTGGACGTGCTGGGCGCGGCGGAGCCGGTTTCGTCTAAGGACGAGCTGGACGTGAAGCGCTACGGGGTGATCGTGGAGAAGGGGTACCGCAGGGGGCTTCTCCTTCCGGACTTGGAGGGTGTCGACACCGTGGATTACCAGATCGATATCGCCAGGAGGAAGGCGGGGATCCGCGAGGAGGAGAAGGGCGTGAAGCTGTACCGCTTCGAGGTGGTCCGCCATGAATGAGGCGACCTGCCCGGTCTGCCCGCATCAATGCAGGATTCCGGAGGGCGCGCTCGGCATGTGCGGCGCGCGCAGGAATGAGGGCGGGGAAGTCGTGTGCGCGAATTACGGCAAGGTGATGGCCATCGCCCTAGATCCCATCGAGAAAAAGCCCTTGTCTTATTTCCATCCGGGGAGCATGATCCTGTCCGTCGGGAGCTATGGCTGCAACCTGTCCTGCCCCTTCTGCCAGAATCATGAGATTTCGGTCGCGAAAGAGGCCCGTTCCCGGGAGGTATATGAGATTTCCCCGGAGCGGCTCTGCGAGCTGGCAGCGCGGGAGCGCTCCCACGGAAATATCGGCGTAGCCTATACCTACAACGAGGCGCTGATAGGGTATGAGTACGTGAGGGACACGGCGCGGCTGGTGCACGAGGCGGGCATGGAGAATGTCCTCGTGACGAACGGGACGGCGAACCTCCCGATCCTGGAGGAGCTGCTGCCGCACATCGACGCCATGAATATCGACCTCAAGGGCTTCCGCCCGGAGATCTACCGCTCCCTCGGCGGCGACTTGGAGACGGTCAAGGCGTTCATCGCGAGAGCCGCCTCGTCCTGCCACGTGGAGATCACGTCCCTGATCGTGCCGGGAATCAACGACGGGACGGAGGACATGCGGCGGGAGGCGGAGTGGATCGCAGACATCGATCCCGATATTCCCTTGCATATCACGCGGTATTACCCGCGCCACAAGATGCGCGAGCCCGCGACGAGCCCGGCGCTGCTGCAGGCCCTTTCCGAGGTCGCGAGAAAATTCCTGCGCCGCGTCGTCGTATAGGCCCGCCACAAGTTTCAGGGCCCGCCGCAAGACTCAGGGCCCGCCGCAAGTCTCAGGGCCCGCCACAAGCTTCTGTCTGTCTATCTGTCACATCGTTTTCCACAGCGTATCCCCTTGTTATTCAAACGTGCACAGGAAATGCTCTTCCTTCGTGTCATGGTACGCCATGAATTCCCTTCCGGACACATCGTAGATCCCGATAATTCCCTCGAGCCCCTCGCTGTCCGCGCAATAGCTCGTCAGCCGGTTCTCGAGGCCCTCTAGCGCCTCAGGGTGGAAATGGAGGGTCTTTTCGTTGTCAAATACGGCCGCGTACAGGATGTCCGCACCACGAGATCCTGGAAAATATGGCTGCCGTATGACAGCTCGGGGACGTATCCCGCGCGCTTTTCGGACACTTCGCAGATCACGTCGAACTCGCTGATGTCCGCGAAGGACGTCGGAACGCCGAGCTCCGGGGAGGACGTGCATATCCTTCCCGGCACCAGCAGCATGAGGTGGCATCCTTTCTCCCGGAAATGCCAGTTGATTTTCCCGATTGCCCTCGCGACCTGGAATTTGCTGTTGTAGTCCATCCGGTAGTAGGCGACCGGATCCACGTTCACGATATAGTCCATCTTGACGGCGCGCGACATCCCCATGGAGGCATGGCGGCATTCCAGGAAGACGCTGCCTTCGTCGACATTTTCCGGGAAGGCTACGCCGTCGCCCTCCTTCGCGACCTGCAGCGGGCGGCATTGCAGGAGGTTGACGACGTATTCCCCGCTTTCCGATATGTTAATCGTATATTCGATATCCACGGGGTAGTCGTAGGATTCCTGGATGAGGGATAGGATATCCCGGAACATCGCCATGATCTCGTGGTTCTTGACGATGCCGTGGCAGGACACGAACCGGATTTGCCTGTTCTGGCCCCGCTCGCGGAACATGCGCTCCGCGTCATAGTCATGCTCCAGCAGCAGCCGCGTGAGGTAATCGGGCAGCTTGCCCTCCATCTTCCGGACGTCGCAGCTTACGACTTTCTTTTCCGAGGTGTCCACCACGTCAATCAGCCTCTGCGAGTACTGGTGCTTCTCCGCGCTCGTGGTCGCCGGCGTCAGCTCCGGCTGGTCTAGGTTGACTAGCCTGGGGTAGGATCCCTGCGTGCGGTCCACCGCGCCCGTCCCCAGCCCCATGACGAGCCTTAGCATGCCCGCGCCCTGGTCGGTGGACTCTAAGAAGCGGTACGGGCTGAAGGAATACCCCACGCCCGCCGCGCATGGCATGAACGCGTCGCCGTAGCGCGAGCCCGAGATGCGCTGCACTAGGATGGCCATCTGCTCGTCGCGCCCCGCGAGGCCCCTCCTCATGCGATAGTCTAAGGCCGACGCGCTCATCGTGCTCGCGTAGACCGTCTTCACGGCCATCTCGAAATCCTTGAGGCGATCCTCGAACGGGCCCACGTTCGCGCAGAAGACGGACTCGTATTTCCCGGCGAACGCGTTGCCGAAGCCGTCCTCTAGGATGCTGCTGGAACGGACGATAATCGGATCCTGGCCGTAATAATCCAGCATTTGGCAGAACTGCTCCCTGATGCTCCCGCTGAACTCGCCTTGCATGAGGTGTTCCGCGAACGTGTCCGCGAGGCTGAAATATTCCTCCTTCGTGTGCTGCCGGATCCGCAGATCCCAGAAATCATTGTCCACGATGAACGCATAGAACACGTCCGAGCCGATGTAGAAGGAGTCGTGCGGCTCTATGTTCCGGTACAGGTCCGGCCGCTTGTTCTGTATGAGCTTCCTGGCCAAGAGCATCCCGCACGCCTTGCCGCCGATCATGCCCGTGCCGATCATGCGGCTCCGGATCCGGAAATAATCCTCCGGCTCGAAGTTTTCCTTGACCAGCACGCGCAGCTTCGGGTCGCGGGTCATCATGATGTCGCACATGCGGCTCGTGGCGTCGCTGACGTCAAGCCCCTGCTTGCGCATCTGCACGGCCAGGTTGAAGAAGCGGTCCCAGCTGTCCATGTTCCGGTCGTCGCCATTGTCCTCGCTGTTCATGAGCTGGTAGAACTGACTCACCATGAGCCCCTCCATCACCGGGGCGAAAGCGCCGGTCTCAGGGTCGTAGAGGTGCGGGAGGAACATCGTGTTGGAATGGCGGTTCCATACCTTCACGGGCCGCACGAAGACGTGGGACGCGTCGGAATACACGTCCAGGAAGAGCTGCGTCGTGTCCCTGATTTTCGCGATGGCCTTAAAGGAGTGCTTGCCGCGTATCAGCGGGAAAAACGCCACCGTGTCGAGCGAGAAGAGGTAGGGGCAGGTGACCCGGAAGAAATTGCCCATCATGAGGTCCGTCGACCACGCCGTCTGCAGCTCCGAAAGGCAGTCAAACACGTAAAAGGCGTCATACCCCTCTTTCTCGATGAACTTATGGATGTCCACCGTGAACGTCTCGAATTTGTGCGACAGCTCCACCTGTATGATCTTCACCCCGTCCTGCTCCTCCACCAGCGGCGGATGGGAGGCGAACCGGAAATAAATCAGGTTCCTCCCGTCGCGGATGGCCTGCCTCACGTAAGGGTCCAGGAAAATGCGGAATTCCTCCAGATCCGTCACCTCCCATACCACGTTGTCGCCAAGCCTGATATTGTCCAGCACTTTGTCCATGTTCTCGATCCCGGACTTTACCCGTTCAAATGCAGCCATGATAAACCCTCCTTGGAAACTCCCTTAGAATGTAAGAACTATAGATTAATTCGCGCGAAATGTCAATGAGAGGACGGGGGTCTTGCAAAATTCCCGGTTTTATGCAAAAATGGGATGGGCGGCCCGGGATGGCGCGCCCGGGAGGAATGCCATGAAGAATAATCTTTTGTTTGCGAACCAGAATAAGGATATCATCCGGGAATTCGTGGAGAGCATGGCCAATACGGGGTATGAGATCGACACGACGGACAACGGGCTGGAGGCGGCGGTTCTCCTGCAAAAAAAGAAGTACAAGCTCGTGGTCACGGGCATCGACCTTTCCACCTACGACGGGACGAAAATCATCGCGTACGTGAACGAGTACTGCCCCGAGACGCTTTGCATCGTATACAGCGCGCGCCTGGAGCTGGCGCATCTGAAGCTGCTGGTGAACGAGCGGAACGTGTTCCGGATTTTCAAGAGGAGCGTGGGTTATAACGGGGAGCTCCGGGAGGCCGTCGACGAGGCGTTCACGCTGTACGACAAGAGGGAGCTCCAGGCCCAGAACGTGCACATCATGGAGAAGAACCTGGAGAACGCGCGCCGTTACCTCGCGGAGATGCGGCAGGTGTCGGAAGGGCAGCCGCAGGAGAGGCGCGATTTCGCGCGGTTCATCCGGTCCGTCGTGGACGTTTTCGGCGGCGAGGGCGGGACGACGCTGCTCCCGGAGGAGTCGCGGCAGCTGGTGGAGTACGAGGAGGGGCTGGTAGACTGGATCATGAAGGATGAGAACCAGACGGTAGCCACCCCGGAGGAAGTTGTCCAGCGGATCCGGAAGGAATTCCCGAAGGCGGGGCTCCACGGGTTCCGCGTGGACATGGAGCGATGCCCCAAGGACGTCACGCCGGTCGCCTGCGCGGACCTGAATTTCGTCATGCACATGCTCATGGCGCGTATTTTCCTGATTTCCGAAGAATGCCGGATACAGGCGAGGATCCTGCCGGGCGGCGCGGGGAGCGCCAGCATCCGGATGGATTTCGTCTTTCCCGGGAAGGAATGGGAGATCAGCCATTCCCAGCCGGTGAACCGCATCATCACGGCGGTGACCAAGACGGTGCTGGAGCGCTTCGTGAGCCAATTCGGCCAGACCGCGTTTGGCAGGACGATCAGCTATTCCGTGGAATTGAAGGCGCGAAAGGGCGTCGTCGTCCGGAGGGACAAGGGTTACCGGCCGCATTCCCTGGACGCGGTCGAGTTGCGCGTGCCGTGAGGCACGGCAGGGCGGAACGATTTTGGCTTAAGGAAAGCGAGGGGCTAGCCCTCGCTTTCCTCGTCTCCACCGTCCTTTTGCTCCCCGCCTTCCTGGCCGCCTTCTTTTTCCTCGTCCTTCTTGTCTTCCCCTTTATCTTTCTCTTTTTCCTGTTCCGGAGCTTGTTCCGGAACATTTTCTTTTTCCGGTTCCTGATCGCCCTCGATGGGCTCGCGTTCCTGCACGTCCGGCTGCGGCTGGTCTCCCGCCACGCTGCCGTCGGGGCCTTCTAGGCCTTCCTGGATGGGCGGCACTTCCGGCACAAGCGTTTCCGCGCTGTGGACGTTGCAATAATTTTCGCCCGAGACAGCTCCCGTCAGCAGGTAGGGGCCGTCGTCCGTGTCATAGGAGCCCCCCGCGATATATACCCCGCTTTGCTTGGTCTCTTCCGGGCAAAACTCATTCGCCAGCATCCCGGAAGCCGTGCAAATGGTGGCGCGCACATGGTGGTCGCAATATTCCGTCGGGGCCGTCCCTGGGGCAAAATATTCCGTTTCCACCATGCTCCCCCTGGGGTCGGAGTCGCACAGGCCCTCGACGGCCAGCTTCCCGGACTTCTTGCAGACGGTGGCCGTCACGATATCCTCCGGCTGCTTGAATTCCCGACGCTCCAGGTTTTCATGGATGCGCCCCATGATTGCCCGCCAGAGGGACTTGGGGTTGGAAGTCAGCGCGTCATCCTGCGGGCTGTTGTCGTCGTAGCCGCACCAGGAAGTGCACGTGTAATAAGGGGTAAACCCGGCGAACAGCGCGTCCCGGTTCTTCGTGGTCGTCCCGGTCTTCCCCGCGATCGGCATCGTGCCGAAATTGACGGCCGTCCCCGTGCCCTCGTTCACCACGTCCTGCATGGCGCTCGTCAAGAGGAATGCCGTCGACTCCTTTAAGACGGTGTGCGTCTCCGCCGTGTTGTCAATCAGCACGTTCCCGTCGTGGTCTAAAATCCTCGTGTAGAAACGGGGCTTCGTGTATGTCCCCCCGTTCGCGATAGTCGCGTAGGCGGCGGCCAGCTCTATGTTGGAGACGCCCTTCGTGATGCCGCCTAGCGCCAGGGATTGCACGATGTCTTTCTGCGTGAGCGTCGTGAACCCGAAATTCTCCAGGTAGTCGTACCCCACCTGCGGGGAGATGTCCGACAGGGTCTTGACGGCGACGACGTTAATGGACTTCGTGATCCCGTATCGGATGGTGGTGAAGCCGCGGTAGCTGTCGTCATAATTGCGCAATTCCGTCCCGTTGGCGTACGTGAAGGGGGCGTCGTCCTGGACCGTGGCGAGGGTCATCCCGGCGGTATCCAGCGCGGGCGCGTAGGCGGCGAGCACCTTGAAAGTGGATCCGGGCTGCCTCGTCGTGTCCGTGGCGCGGTTCAGGGTGCGGCTGCCGCTTTTCTCCCCGCGCCCCCCGACGATGGCCTTCACGTCCCCGGTATATTGGTCAATGATGGTGACGGCGGCCTGCGGCTGCATGGTGAAGACGACGGACTCGCCGGCATCCACGATCTCATCCCCCGGCTCTAGGATCTCTTCCTTGTAGGCGTCGATGGCCGCCTGCGCTTCCTCCTGGCTGGGGAAATTCAGGGAGTAGTCGGCGTTCGACGCGCTGTAATAGGCAATCATCGTCTGGTCGCTGTAATTCTCGATGGACCCGTCGGCCTTCTCCACGGTCAGGCGGTAGGAGAAGGAGTATTCTGGCTCCGTGGCGTAATTCGCTGGGTTGTTCACCTCCTCGTCGCAGATTTTCTGGATGTCCGCGTCCTGCGTCGACTCGATGGTGAGGCCGCTGTTGTAGATGGCCTTGTAGGCCTGGGTGTCCGAGTAACCCTTCTTTTCCACCAAATCCCGGACGACCTGGCTGATGACCGAGTCGACGAAATAAGAGTTGGGGTTTTCCTCGGCATATTCGATGTTGACTTGCTGGATGCGGGAATACACGTTGTCCGCTAAGGCCTCCTCGTGCTCATCCGGCGTGATGTACCCCTGGTCCTCCATGTTCTGCAGGACGAGCTTCTGCCGCTTTCGGTTTTCCTCCGGGTGGCTGACCGGATTGTAGGCGGAAGGGTTCTTCGTGATCCCCGCGATGGCGGCGCCCTCGGAGAGGGTGAGCTCGGAGGCGTCCTTGCCGAAATACCGCCTCGAGGCCGCCTGGATGCCCAGCGTGTTCTGGCCCAGGTTGATGGTGTTCAGGTAATTCTCCAAAACCCAGTCCTTGGACTTCACCTTGCTCAGCTGCACGGCCAGGTATTGCTCCTGGATCTTGCGCTTGACCTTCTCGAAGCCGGTCTGGTCGACCCAGCCCTCGAAGACGTTGTTCTTTAAGAGCTGCTGCGTGATCGTGCTCGCCCCCTGGTTAAAGTGGAAGCCGTTGCTGATGCCGTTGAACCCCGCCCGGATGATGCCCTTGATGTCAATCCCGTTGTGCTCGTAGAAGCGCTCGTCCTCGATGGCGACGAACGCGTGCTGGACGTCCTCCGGGATCTCGTCTAACGTGACGTAGACGCGGTTGGATCCGGAAGCCACGAGCTTCGCGGTCTCGTTCCCCCGGTTGTCCAGCACGACGGACAGGAACCCGGTCGGCGCGGGGTCGATATCGGAAATGTCAGGAGCGGATGCCAGGATGCCGTTGTAAATGCCCATCGCGGCGCATCCCCCGACGACGATGGCGAGCAGGAAACAAGCGAGCAGGACTTTCAAGAAAATAACCATGAACTTCTTGCGCATCATGGAGGCCACGGAGGAAATCTGCGCCTCCTTGCGCGCAAGGCCCTTTTTCCCGTAATTCATGTCAGACCCTCCTTTGCATGGCGTGCCGTTGGCCTCATTATAGCAAAAACGCGATAGTAAATAAAGGGGAACTGTGATAAAATGGCCGCGGGCCGTGATCCCGCCGCCGCGGCGGCGCGGCGGATGGGATGATGCGGGTGAAAGTACACGGCGGGACGGAGAGGATGACATGGGGGAAAGCGCACGGCACGACGGACAGGACGGCACGGGGACGGAGCGGTGACGCGGCGGGCGGGATGACATGGGGGAAAGCGCACGGCGCGGCGGGCGGGATGATGCGGGACGGCGCACGCGGCCATGGTGGCGTGGGGCGCGGATTCATGCCGCCGAAAATTCGGGAAGGGGGAAAGTGCGATGGGAAACAGCCGGACGGTGAAAATCTTATATCAGGGCGGGAGCGGGGAGATCGTGGAGAAAAAATCACGCTTCATCGCCACGTTAGAGAGAGTGGGGAGCGAGGAGGAGGCCACGGCCTTCCTCGCGAGGATTCGCAAGCAGTATTGGGACGCGAGGCACAACTGCCATGCCTTCGTGGTGGGGGAGAACCACGAGCTGCAGCGGTGCAGCGACGACGGCGAGCCAAGCGGCACGGCGGGCAGGCCGATGCTGGACCTGCTGCTAAGCGAGGGGATCCACGACGCGGCGGTCGTGGTGACGCGGTATTTTGGCGGGACGCTGCTGGGCACGGGCGGGCTTGTGCGCGCTTACCAGTCCGCCGTCAGGGAAGGGCTTAAGCATTGCGTTGTGGTGGAGAAGCGGCCGGGCAGGAGCTTAAGCGTCGGCACGGATTACGCCGCCCTGGGGAAGGTGCGGCGGGTCCTGGAAAAAGAGGGCGCGGGCATCCTGGACATCGTTTACACGGAGCGGGCGCTCGTGCGGGCAATGGCGCCGGAAGAGAGAGCCGGGGAAATCGCGGCGGCCGTCACGGAGGCGACGGGCGGCGCCGCGGTGCCGGAAATCGGGGAATCCTCCTGGTACGCGGACGTGGGCGGGGAGATAAAAATTATGTAACGTTGGCTTGACACGAAAATCGGGCTTGTGTTACTATATAAGTTGCACTTTTATGATATCTTGCGGATTTTTCCGCCCGGATATCGTGCATGCGCCGCATACCACAGCATAAGAACGAGAGGAGAAGCGTCCATGGAGAAAAACAGGATACGTCCGGTCAAGGCGGGGAAAAGCGTCCGTATGAGCTACTCGAGGCAAAAAGAAGTATTGGAAATGCCGAATCTGATTGAAGTCCAGAAGAATTCTTATAATTGGTTCATCAGCGAAGGGCTGAAGGAAGTATTCGAGGACATTTCTCCCATCGCGGATTACAGCGGGCAGCTGAGCCTGGAGTTCGTTGATTTCACGTTGTGCGAGGACGACGTGAAATATTCCATCGAGGAGTGCAAGGAACGCGATACGACGTATGCGGCTCCACTGAAGGTGAAGGTGAGGTTCTATAATAAGGAGGCCATCGAGGAGGTCAAGGATTACGAGATTTTCATGGGCGATTTGCCGCTCATGACGGAAACGGGGACGTTCGTCATCAACGGCGCGGAGCGCGTCATCGTCAGCCAGCTCGTGCGCTCCCCGGGGATTTATTATGGCATCACGCACGACAAGATTGGCAAGACGCTGTATTCCTGTACCGTGATCCCGAACCGCGGCGCCTGGCTGGAATATGAGACGGATTCCAACGATGTCTTCTACGTCCGCGTGGACCGGACGAGGAAAGTTCCCGTCACGGTCTTGATCCGTGCGCTTGGCGTCGGCACGAACCAGGAGATCATAGACCTGTTCGGGGAAGAGCCGAAGATTATCGCCAGCTTCGGGAAGGACATCGCGACGAACTACCACGAGGGCCTGCTGGAATTATATAAGAAGATACGCCCGGGCGAGCCGCTCACGGTCGAGAGCGCGGAAAACCTCATCAACCCGATGTTCTTTGACCCGAGGCGCTATGACTTAGCGAAGGTTGGCCGGTATAAGTTCAACAAGAAGCTCCTGCTGCGCAACCGGATCACCGGGCATGTCCTAGCGGACGACGTCATGGACGAGTCCACGGGGGAGATCATCGCGGAGAGGGGCACGAAGGTCACCAGGGAGCTTGCGGACGCGATCCAGAATGCCGCCGTTCCCTTCGTGTGGATCAGCGGCGAGGACCGTGACATCAAGGTCCTCTCCAACATGATGGTGGATTTGACGAAATACGTGGACATAGACGAGCAGGAAGCGAAAGAGCTGGGGATTTCGGAGCTCGTGTATTATCCCGCGTTGGAGAAAATCCTAGACGAGAACGACACGCTAGAGGATATCAAGCGCGAGATTTCCAGGAACGTGCAGGACTTAGTGCCGAAGCATATCACCAGGGAGGACATATTCGCCTCCATCAATTACAACATGCACCTGGGATACGGGATCGGGAACGAAGACGACATCGACCATTTGGGCAACCGCCGCATCCGCGCGGTCGGCGAGCTCTTGCAGAACCAATACCGGATCGGCCTCTCCAGGATGGAGAGGGTCGTCAGGGAGCGCATGACGACGCAGGACCTAGAGACGGTTTCCCCGCAGAGCCTCATCAATATCAAGCCGGTGACGTCCGCCGTGAAGGAATTCTTCGGCTCCTCCCAGCTCTCGCAGTTCATGGATCAGAACAACCCGTTAGGCGAGCTGACGCATAAGAGGAGGCTGTCGGCATTGGGCCCTGGCGGGTTGTCGAGGGACCGCGCCGGGTTCGAGGTTCGCGACGTGCATTATTCCCACTATGGGAGGATGTGCCCGATAGAGACCCCCGAGGGGCCGAACATCGGCCTCATCAACTCCCTCGCGACATACGCCCGCATCAACGAATACGGCTTCGTGGAGGCGCCGTATCGCGTCATTGACAAGAGCGACCCCAAGAACCCGCGCGTCACGGACGAGGTCGTGTACATGGCGGCGGACGAGGAGGACAACTACCACGTGGCGCAGGCGAACGAGGCCTTAGACGAGGAAGGGCATTTCGTCAGGAACACCGTGTCCGGCCGTTACCGGGAAGAGACGCAGGAATATGAGAAGGCCATGTTTGACTACATGGACGTTTCCCCGAAAATGGTGTTTTCCGTGGCGACGGCGCTGATCCCGTTTTTGGAGAATGACGACGCGAACCGCGCGCTGATGGGCTCGAACATGCAGCGGCAGGCGGTTCCGCTTTTGACGACGGAGACGCCGGTCGTCGGCACGGGGATGGAGACGAAGGCCGCCGTGGATTCCGGCGTGTGCGTGATCGCGAAGCGCGCGGGCGTGGTGGAGCGCTCCGTCTCCAACGAGATTACCGTCAGGGCGGAGGACGGGACCCGCGACGTTTACAAGCTCAGCAAGTTCACGAGGAGCAACCAGTCGAACTGCTACAACCAGCGCCCGATCGTGTTCAAGGGCGACAGGGTGGAGGCAGGCGAGGTGATCGCGGACGGGCCGTCCACGGCGAACGGGGAGTTGGCGCTGGGCAAGAACCCGCTGATCGGGTTCATGACCTGGGAAGGGTATAATTACGAGGACGCGGTCCTGTTAAGCGAGCGGCTGGTGCAGGACGACGTCTACACTTCCGTGCATATTGAGGAATATGAGGCGGAAGCGAGGGACACGAAGCTTGGGCCCGAGGAGATCACGAGGGACGTCCCGGGCGTCGGCGACGACGCGCTCAAGGATTTGGACGAGCGCGGGATTATCCGTATCGGCGCGGAGGTCCGCGCGGGGGATATCCTGGTCGGGAAAGTGACGCCGAAGGGCGAGACGGAGCTGACGGCGGAGGAGCGGCTGCTGCGCGCGATTTTCGGCGAGAAGGCGAGGGAAGTGCGCGACACTTCCCTTAAGGTGCCCCATGGGGAATACGGGATCGTCGTGGACGCGAAGGTGTTCACCAGGGAAAATGGCGATGAGCTCTCCCCGGGCGTCAACCAGTCCGTCCGCATTTATATCGCGCAGAAGAGGAAGATTTCCGTGGGCGACAAGATGGCGGGCCGCCACGGGAACAAGGGCGTGGTCTCTAGGGTGCTCCCGGTGGAGGACATGCCGTTCCTGCCGAACGGCAGGCCGCTGGACATCGTGCTGAACCCGTTGGGCGTGCCGTCCCGCATGAATATCGGGCAGGTTCTGGAAATCCACTTAAGCCTCGCGGCCAAGGCGCTGGGGTTCAACATCGAGACGCCGGTCTTTGACGGCGCGCGCGAGAACGACATCATGGACACGCTGGATTTGGCGAATGATTACGTGAACCTTTCCTGGGAGGAGTTCGAGGCGAAGCACAAGGAGGAGCTGCTCCCGGAGGTTTTGGATTACTTATACGAGAACAGGGACCACAGGGAGGTATGGAAGGGCGTCCCGCTCTCAAGGGACGGCAAGGTGCGGCTGCGCGACGGCAGGACGGGGGAATATTTTGACAGCCCCGTCACGATCGGGCACATGCACTATTTGAAGCTCCACCACCTGGTGGACGACAAGATCCACGCCCGCTCGACCGGCCCGTATTCGCTGGTGACGCAGCAGCCCTTAGGCGGGAAGGCGCAGTTCGGCGGGCAGCGTTTCGGCGAGA
>CAZOLD010000020.1:10596-14683 GCA_964580595.1 uncultured Eubacterium sp. | reverse complement strand
GGATTGCGAAAGCTGCATCGCAGCGGAGCAATCCGTGGGCTTTCATCCATGGCGGTGCCCCGCTTGCGGGTCATGAGGGTTTATTATGATGGCGGATGTTGCCCAATGAAGCGGGGAATTGGGGATTTCTATGAGAAAATACATTTCAGCGCTTGTGTTTGCTTTCTTTGCCATTGCCCTTGTTTTTGGAATTCGGGCTTGGGGAAGCCTTCGTAAAACCGAGGAAGACAGGAAAATTGAAGTGAAGGTCATCCATATGGATTTGGACAGGGAAGGATATGTGGGACCCGGGACTTGGATCCGGCAGAATCTCTCTGGCGCTGAGTTGCAGGCGCTGCGCCGCTGCGTTTCCGTGGAGGAGAATAAGATATATACATTCCTCCAAGGCCCCCGATCTTGGGCGGAAAAGATCCCCTGGTCCGGGGAATGGTGCAAGTTTATGGTGGAGGGGAACCCATTTGGCGGATTTGGGTGCGGGCTTTGTTGCATGGCCAATATCTATGACACGCTTTCACCCTATGAGGTCTCCCCGCTGGGTATGTATGAGCACGCCACGGAATCCTCTGGCTACGCGCCGGGCGGCGAGGCGGGCGCGATTGATTGGAAGGATATGCGGGATTCCCTCCGCTCCTGCGGGATTTCCTGCCGCCTGCACCGGAAGCCCGCGACATACAGGGCATTTCGAAAGCAGATAAAAAAAGCGAAATCAGCGGTCGTCCTCGTGAGCAGCGCGTTTGACGCCACTTATTGGAAGGGCACGTCCGGCCATTATGTCAACCTGTGGATGTACCGTGAGAAAGATGACACGGTCTTCTTGGCTGAGCCGGGCAGCCCGGAAAAGAACCGTTCCAGGATTCCATTGAGGTATGTCTATGACGCCCTGAAGACAGTGAGCCCCTACCAATACCTGACAGTGAGCGGGTATTCGGAAGAGGAGAACCTCTGGAAGGGCGACGGGATTGGGGAAAACTGGAATCGTCCCCTTGACAAAACGGCTTAATGTGCTAAACTGGTACTGTTGGCGTGAGGGCACGGGGCGGCGGGAATTTAGTCCGTGCGGGCGTCTTGCGCGTGGTAGGATGATGAGGGGGTTTGTCATGGCCAGTCAGGCATTTTCGATCTTGGTGGAGAATACGCCGAACGTGCTCAGCCACGTGTCCGGCTTATTCAGCCGCAGGGGGTATAACATTGACAGCATTTCAGCGGGAGTGACGGCGGATCCCAGGTTTACGCGGATTACCATAGTGTCAAGCGGGGATGACCTGATCTTAGAGCAGATTGAGAAGCAGTTGGCGAAGCTGGAAGATGTCGTGGATATCAAGAAGCTGGAGAGCGGGAGTTCCGTGTGCCGCGAGCTCATCTTGATTAAGATTCGCGTGAAGAGCACGGAGCGCCAGGCGGTCATTTCCCTTGCGGAGATTTTCAAGACGAAGATCGTGGACGTGACCAATGATTCCATGATGATCGAGCTGATCGGGAGCCAGAACAAGCTGGATGCTTTCTTGGAGCTTTTGGAGGGATATGAGATATTGGAGCTTGCGAGGACAGGGATCACGGGGCTTACGCGGGGCTCTTCCGACGTTAAGATGTTCGAGTGACCTTCTCCTGCAAGGGGTTGGAGGTAGGCTGGATAAAAATTCCGATGCGGGTTTTTATAAATTTTTTTAGGAGGATATGAAGATGGCGAAGATATTTTACCAAGAGGATTGTGACCTTTCCCTGTTAGAAGGCAAGACGATCGCGATTATCGGCTATGGCAGCCAGGGGCATGCCCATGCCTTGAATTTAAAGGATTCCGGTTGCCATGTGATTGTAGGCCTTTACGAGGGGAGCAAGTCCTGGGCAAAGGCGGAGGCGCAGGGCTTTGAGGTGTTCACGTCAGCCGTGGCCGCGAAGAAGGCGGACATCATCATGATCTTGATTAATGATGAGCTCCAGGCGGATATGTACAAGAAGGACATCGAGCCAAACCTGGAGGCTGGCAATATGCTTATGTTTGCCCATGGGTTCAATATTCATTTTGGCGCGATCGTGCCGCCGAAGGATGTGGACGTGACGATGATCGCCCCAAAGGGCCCGGGGCACACGGTGAGGAGCGAGTATCAGGAAGGCAAGGGAGTTCCGTGCTTGATTGCCGTGGAGCAGGACGCGACCGGGAAGGCACAGGATTTGGCTCTGGCATATGCGTTAGGCATCGGCGGGGCGAGGGCGGGCGTCCTTGAGACGACGTTCCGTACCGAGACGGAGACGGATCTGTTTGGCGAACAGGCCGTGCTGTGCGGCGGCGTCTGCGCGTTGATGCAGGCAGGTTTTGAGACCTTGGTCGAGGCTGGGTATGATCCGAGGAACGCGTATTTCGAGTGCATCCACGAGATGAAATTAATTGTAGATTTGATTTATCAGTCTGGCTTTGAGGGAATGCGGTATTCCATTTCTAATACGGCTGAATATGGCGATTATATTACTGGCCCGAAGCTGATTACGGAAGAGACGAAAAAGACGATGCGGAAGATCCTGTCCGATATCCAGGACGGGACGTTCGCGAAAGAATTCTTGTTGGATATGTCTCCGGCAGGGCGGCAGGTTCACTTTAAGGCCATGAGGAAGAAGGCGGCGGAGCATCCGTCCGAAGCGGTCGGCAAGGAGATCCGTAAGCTTTATAGCTGGAATAATGAGGAAGACAAGTTGATCAACAACTAGCGGATTCGTGAATAACGTTTGCCGCGGAAGAGCCCCCTGTCAGGCAGGTTGCCGGTCAGGGGGTTTTCTTTTCCGGTCTCGGGGTGGGCACGAACGTTCCCGCGTGGGCTTGCGCAGGCTTTTAGGAGGGGATGCCGCAAAAATCCATGAAATGGCGTAGGGATTTTGAGATTGCGGCATCCCGGTTATAGGCAAATCCAATTTCCCGTTTCGGGATAGGGGGATTCAAAGGGATTTCCATAAGAGACCCGTTTTGCAGATCCTCCCGGACGAAATCACGGATGACACAGCCGATGCCAAGCCCGATTTTTGACATCTCGATAAGCAGGTCCATGTTGGACACCTCAATGGTATCCTGGATGGCGAGACTGCAGCCCAGAAAATAGCTGTCGATATGCTGTCGCGTCATGTTTTCCTTATCCAGAAGCAGGAGCGTGGAATTTTGGAGCAGGTGCTGCCTGTCGGTGCCGAGCGCTTTTTGGTTGCGCAAATAATCGCGGTTGGCGACGAAGATGTCCTCGATGGCACGCAGGGGGACGAAGCATATCTTTTTCATGGTTTCCGGCCTCCCTACTAATCCGATGTCCAGCTTTCCCTCTTCTAAGAGCCGGAGCGTGTGGTGGGTGGAGTGGCAGTAGATGGAGATGTTGATATGGGGGTATTTCTTGATGAATCCCTTCAAGTATGGGAGAAGGATATATTTGCATAGCGTGGAGCTGGCGCCGATGGTGAGATTTCCGACGCCTAGGGCGATGTAACGGCGCAGCTTCTCCTCCCCGATCGTTAGCGTCTCGAACGCGGATTTCACATGGGAGTAGAGGAATTCGCCTTCTGGCGTGAGCGTGACGCCGCGCGAGCTGCGATAGAAGAGCTTTACGCCAAGGCTCTCTTCCAGCTTCTGGATGGATTTGCTGATGGCGGGCTGGCTGATGTATAGCTCCTTGGCGGCTTTTGAGATGTTTCCGTTGCGGGCGACGGAATTGAAGATGCGGTAGGACGACAGGCTCTGTTCCATGGCAAGATGCTCCTTTCCGGAATGGAATCGCCAAAACATAACTTGATATGATGATAAACATATGTTATATATATTTGTATTATATCACGCGGTATGGTAAAATGGCAAGCGGGCATGATCCTAGGATAGCTGAAGAATCGCGCGAGGTGCCACTGAGCAGGTTGTGTCATTGCAATGTGGATGAGCAAGCCCCACGAAAATTCCATCGGGAAATTCCAAATTGGAATTTTAAATTTTCACTGGAAAAATCATAGGGATACGACAAAGCAGGGATAAGGATAGGATAAAATAAGATAAGATAAGTTAAATTAAGTTAAGATAAGGAGGGAACACGATGGGAATGACAATGACGCAGAAGATCTTGGCTGCGGC
>CAZOLD010000020.1:0-10496 GCA_964580595.1 uncultured Eubacterium sp. | reverse complement strand
GATAAGGAGGGAACACGATGGGAATGACAATGACGCAGAAGATCTTGGCTGCGGCGGCAGGCCTCTCGGAAGTGAAGGCGGGCCAGCTGATAGAGGCGGATCTGGATTTAGTCCTGGGAAATGACATCACCACGCCCGTGGCGATCCATGAAATGGAAAAATTCACGAAGGACGGCATATTCCACAAGGACAAGATCGCCTTGGTCATGGACCATTTCGTGCCGAATAAGGATATCAAATCCGCGCAACATTGCAAATGTGTCCGCGAATTTGCCTGCAGGCATGAGATCAGCAATTTTTTCGATGTAGGCGAGATGGGGATTGAGCACGCGCTCCTTCCGGAACAGGGGTTGACGGTTGCGGGGGACGTGATAATCGGCGCGGACTCCCATACTTGTACTTACGGCGCGCTTGGCGCGTTTTCCACTGGCGTCGGGAGCACGGACATGGCGGCCGGGATGGCGACGGGGAAGGCGTGGTTCAAGGTGCCTTCCGCGATCCGTTTCCGGCTGGTTGGCAAGCCTTCGAAGTGGGTTAGCGGAAAAGACGTGATTTTGCATATCATCGGGATGATCGGCGTAGACGGGGCGTTATACAAATCCATGGAATTCACGGGGGATGGGATTTCAAATTTGTCCATGGACGACCGCTTCACCATCGCGAATATGGCACTCGAGGCGGGAGGGAAGAACGGGATTTTCCCTGTGGATGAGATCGCGAAGGCTTATATGGAGGAACATTCCGGGCGCGAGTATAAGATTTATGAGGCAGATGCCGACGCGGAATATGACGAGACATATGTCATTGACTTAAGCGAGCTCAAGCCGACCGTGGCATTTCCGCATTTGCCGGAAAATACGAAAACCATCGACGAGGTTGGGGATATCCAGATTGACCAGGTCGTGATTGGCTCTTGCACGAACGGTCGTTTGGAGGATCTAAGGATCGCGGCGGAGGTGCTCAAAGGGAGGAAAGTCGCGAAGGGGATTCGATGCATCGTGATTCCCGCCACGCAGAAGATTTATTTGGAAGCGATGGAGGAAGGGCTCCTGCGGACGTTTATCGAGGCGGGCGCGGTAGTCAGCACGCCGACTTGCGGGCCTTGCCTGGGCGGGTACATGGGAATCCTGGCGGAAGGGGAGCGGTGCGTCTCCACGACGAACCGCAATTTCGTAGGGCGCATGGGGCACGTGGAATCAGAAGTGTACCTTGCCAGCCCAGCAGTGGCGGCAGCCAGCGCGGTCACCGGGAAGATTTCAGCTCCGGGAGAGATCGGCCTGTAGGCGCCGACTGAGAAGAAGCAGGAAATAAGCCTGGCATGACCAAAAAATGCGGCGAAGAGGAGGGTTAAGAGAGATGAAAACCAAGGGAACTGTTTTTAAGTATGGGGATAATGTCGACACGGACGTCATTATTCCGGCGCGTTATTTGAATTCTTCCGATCCGGCGGAGCTGGCGACACATTGCATGGAAGATATTGACAAGGAATTCGTGAATCGGGTCAAGAAAGGGGACCTGATTGTGGCAAACAAGAATTTTGGCTGCGGGTCTTCCCGCGAGCACGCGCCGATCGCGATTAAGGCCGCGGGCGTGAGCTGCGTCATAGCGGAGACATTTGCCCGGATTTTTTACCGGAACGCGATTAACATCGGGCTTCCGATTATTGAATGTAAGGAGGCGGCTAGGGCAATCCGGGCGGGGGACGAAGTGGAGGTGGATTTTGACAGCGGCGTCATTACGGACATAACGACAGGCGCTTCCTTCCAAGGTCAGGCTTTTCCGGAATTCATGCAGGAAATCATCAAAGCAGAAGGCCTAATTAATTATATTAATCAGAAAAATTAAAGAAATAAATGTAGATTTTACAATATTTTTTTGATTTATTCACAATTATATAATTCGATTAATAACGATAAACTAGACAAACCAATCACTTATTAATTGATGTTTTAAATAATCCACATATTTTTTCGAGATTTCGATGGCACGATAAACCGTGGCATACTCCCTCGGAGAGTAATGCTCGATATAGTTTTGCGGGAAGTTCGCCGCGATGCCGTGTTTTTTTGCCAGGTCGACGGCTTTATTATAGGCGATCGCGGCATATTCCTCACAGGGGTAATTGCCGATGGCATGATAGCCATTGATATGGATTCGCGCCTTGTAGGACACTTTCCCTTTTGAGGATTGCCTTGTCACCCCGTAGTATTTGTTGACGATGATGATGTTGGAGTACCGGAAATCGCCCGGGTCTTCGTTGGCGAAGTAATAGTCGCGGCCGGCGACAGCGTAGTTCTTGATGCCGTAGCGCGACAGGATGTTGGTCTGCATCCCGTAATCATTGACAAACAGATGGCCTTTTCGCCGCATGATTTTATGGCTGGAGTAATAAAAGAGGTCATCGATGTCGAATTTTAGCTCGTCATTTCTGGAAATGTAGTATATGAAGTAGTCATGCTTTAGGTAGATGGGGTTCTTGAAGTAGATATGGTTATCCCGGAAATTCATGAGGGAAACCACTTTCCCGAAGCTGAGGGGGCTCTGCAGGGAGAAGGCGTCCTCCATGGCATCCTGCCCGCGTAAAATCCGGGCGGCGTCCGCATAGGCGCGGGCGGCCTCCTCCTCGGTGGGGAAGCTGCCAAGGGAGATATGCTTGTTTTGGTACGTAATGCTGGAACGGTAGTAGGGCTCCCCGTTTTTTTTGCGGGTTGCATAAACGCCTGGACGCATGGCCACCTCCTAACGGGATTCATTGTTGTGGGGTACTCATGCCATAAAGTATAGCAAAATGCGGCATGGCGCGCAAGCGGGCGCGAATTCATGTTTCATCGCAGGATGAGGAAAGGAACGAGGATGTTATACGTAAGCACAAGGAACCATGAGGAAAGGGTCACCGCCTCTGCGGCGGTGCTCCAGGGACTGGCAGAGGATGGCGGGCTTTTCGTGCCCGAGGAAATCCCGAAGCTGGATATCCCGTTGGCCAAGCTCTCCGGCATGTCATACCAGGAGACGGCTTATGAGGTCATGAGCCGGTTCTTGACGGATTATTCCAGGGATGAGCTTTGGGATTGCATCATAAAGGCATACGACGGGAAATTCGACACGAAGGAGATCGCGCCCCTAAAAAAAGCGGGTGGCGCGCATTACCTGGAATTGTTCCACGGCAGGACGGTTGCCTTCAAGGATATGGCGCTGTCCATTCTCCCATATTTGCTGACGACGGCGGCGAGGAAAAACCGGGTGGGGAATGAGATTGTCATCCTGACGGCGACGTCCGGGGATACGGGAAAGGCCGCCCTGGCGGGATTTGCGGACGTGGAGGGGACGAAGATCATTGTTTTTTACCCGAAGGACGGCGTGAGCCCGATCCAAAAGCAGCAAATGGTGACGCAGCGGGGGGAGAATGCGCTTGTCGTTGGGATTGATGGGAATTTTGACCAGGCGCAGGCCGGGGTCAAGCGGATGTTTTCCGACGAGAAGCTGGCCGGCGAGCTGTCAAGGGCGGGATACCAGTTTTCTTCCGCTAATTCCATCAATATCGGCCGCTTGGTCCCGCAGGTCGCGTATTACGCTTATGCTTACGCGAAACTGATGGAAACCGGGGAAATTGCGGAGGGAGAACCCATCAACGTGGTCGTCCCGACGGGAAACTTCGGAAATATCCTCGCGGCATTTTACGCGAAGAAAATGGGGATTCCGATCGCGAAGCTGATTTGCGCCTCCAATGAGAACAAGGTGCTGTATGATTTTTTCAGGACAGGCGTTTATGACAAGAACCGGGAATTCATCCTTACGACGTCCCCGTCCATGGACATCCTGGTCTCTAGCAACTTGGAACGCTTGATTTATTTCATCGCCGGAGAGGATTCGGAAAAGAACGCCGGCTTGATGGTGTCTCTGCGCGATTACGGGAAGTACGAGATTTCGGGCGATATGAAGGCACGGTTGGCGGATTTCTATGGCAATTACGCCAGCGAGGAGGAGGGCGCGGAGGCGATCCGCAAGCTCTACCGGGAAGAAGGATATGTGATTGATCCGCATACGGCGGTAGCGTCGGCGGTATATGGGAAATACAGGGAGGAGACGGGGGATAGCGCCAAGACCGTCATCGTTTCCACGGCGAGCCCTTTCAAGTTCACGAAGAGCGTCATGTCCGCGATTGACGATAAATACGGGGATAGGCCGGATTTCGAGCTGATTGACGAGTTAGCTGTGCTCTCAAAGCAAAAAGTGCCGTCGGCGATCGAGGAAATCCGTACGGCTCCCGTTGTCCATACGGCTGTCTGCGGGGCAGGGCAAATGCAGGAAGTGGTGAGGAAGTTCCTGATGATAAAGTGATTTGGCCATAGCAAGCCGGAATGGAAGTGGGGATAGGCAGAAAAAGATGCGGTAGGATAGAATAGAACAGGATGAAAAAAAGAAAAGGAGCGGCGGCCCGCTCCTTTTTCATCTTTTATCGGTTTCATGAATTATGGCCCTTGCGTCACTCGCCCGCGCTGCTTCCGCGTCGGCCTTCGTTCTGCCGTCCGTGCCTACGTCACTCGCCCGCGTCGGCTTCCGCATCCGCGCCTGTGTCCGTTTTGCCGTCCGCGCTGGCTTCCGCGTCCGTGTCTGCGTCCACGCCAGCCTCCGTTTTGCCGTCCGCATCGGCCTCCTCCCCCGTTTCCTGGCCTTGCCCAGAATCTGTCTCGGGATCCGTGACCATTTCAGAAGAAACCTTCATCGAGAATATGAAATTAATCGTGCCGAAAGAATAGATGATAGGCAGGAGATACGAGGCGGATTCTGTCGACAACGTCGTATGCTCATTGATGACGGGAGGCTGCAAATGCAGTTCCATCGAAAAGTCGTTCGACATATTCACGGAAAACAGCCCGTTATGCAGGTTCAGGAAATCCTCCATGGATGCGTGGACATACTCGTCCATCTCGGTCAGTTCCTCGTTCATGTACCTGCTCGCGAAAGCGACAGCCGTTTCCGGCTCCATGTCCAGCGCGGAGAGAAAGGAGAACGCGCCCTCCACTTCCTGTGAAACGCAAAAATTCGTAGGAACCTCCGGAAGGATAATGATGTTCAGCGGCGTAAAATCCTCCCCGATAAAACGCACCAGATTATTGAAAAAGAGGGTGAGGTAGGAGAGGATGTTCTTGGAATAAGGCGCGTCCTCCGGCAGATAGAAATTCGCCAGCAGCTTTTCCACCATGTCCTTTTGCTCATCCACCATATCCAAATCATAAATCTCATAGGCGGACTGATACTCCGCGATCAAATTCTCAAATTCGACGCGGGTGATGATTTTCTGCTCTACGAGAATCTGGCCCAGGAGCATGTAGTCCGGAAGCTGCGTGTCCAGAAGCTCATCCACCTGATCCTCCGAAAGATACCCCAGCTCCGTGGCAAGCTCCCCGAAATGCTTGTCAAAATGGGTCTGCGTGATATAAACGTCTTCCACCTCGCTGGCCGACATATAGCCGGAATGGATGGCCAGCGTGCCGAACTTCTTGTGTGCATAAGCTTGTACCTTAAGGGCTTCTATCAGCTGCTCCGGGGTGATCACTCCCTTGTTGAGCAAGAAATTACCGAAAAACTGCGTATGCATACTCGCTTATCTCCCTTCAAAACGTCTTTTCAAAATCTCCGTGATCGCAGAATCCACGTATGGTTTCTGCACGAAATCGCGCGCCCCTTCCATGATAGCACTCTTAAGCTGCGTTTGCGTGCCGACAGAGGAAACAATGATGATGTAGGCATTCGGGTCAAAGGCGCGAATCTCCTTGATGGCCTCAACCCCATCTTTCACTGGCATCACAATGTCTAAAAATGCAAGATCCGGCTTGTGCTCCTTGTACATGTCAATCGCTTCCTGCCCATTGGAAGCCTCCAGAAAAACACTGTAACCATAAGAAAGAATGATGTCCTTCAACTGTTTCCGGGCCAGTATGGAATCATCGCAGATTAGAATTTTTACGTTTTCCATTGTATCGCTCCTTGTTATTATTAAATCAATAATGACATTTTACACCATGCAAAAAGAAGTTTCAACACATTTTTCTTTTGAAATACCGTTTGCAATCTTTTCGGGCAATCGTTATAATGTATCCCACATACAAACTTTAGGAAAAGAAAGGAGTCCACGCAACATGATGGAACTGATTGACGTAGTTATCCTAGGATACGGCCTCTATACGATTTATGGGGCGTTGAAAATGAAAAAAACCCGCGAACTGTCGAGATGGCTGATTGGAGACCAGCCCGCGGCCGGCATACGGGACGCGCAGGGATATATCGATTATATCTACGGGCGCATCATCGTGATGGGCGTTATGGCCGTCGTGTTCGGAGCCATCGGCCTGTACAGTGACTATGTCTCGCCGCTCCCAAAGGTCATGTTCGCGTTCGTCCTGTTGTTTCTCACGGTGTGCGTCTGGTTCTATTTCAGCATCAACCGGGGGAAGCGCAAGTTCTGGTAGCTGAGGCTACCAGAACCCGCGCGGGAGGCAGGCCTCGACGGGTCAGCGCTGGTCCATCGGGACATAATCACGGTGCGGCTGCACGTTCTTGTAGGCGGGGCGCATGATCTTGCCGTTGTAGCTAAGCTCCTCTAAGCGGTGCGCGCACCAGCCGGAAATCCTCGCGATGGCGAAGATAGGCGTGTAGAGCTCCAGCGGAAGGCCTAGCATGCTGTAGGCGAAGCCGGAGAAGAAATCCACGTTCGGGCTGACGCCTTTGTAAATCTTTCGCTCTTTCGCGATAATCTGCGGCGCAAGCCGTTCCACGGCGGAGTAGAGGGCAAATTCCTCTTCCCGCCCTTTTTCTTTGGAAAGGCGCTCCACGAACGAGCGGAATAACTCGGCGCGCGGGTCAGAGAGGGAATAGACCGCGTGCCCCATCCCGTAAATCAGCCCCGCATGGTCGAATGCCTTCTTATTCAAGAGGTCGGTGAGGTACGCGCTGATGGCATCCTCGTCCTTCCAGTCGTGCACGTGCTCTTTCAAGTCCTCGAACATCTTGACGACCTTGATGTTGGCGCCGCCGTGCTTCGGGCCCTTCAGCGATCCCAGGGAAGCCGCGATCACGGAATAGGTGTCCGTGCCGGAAGAGGAGACCAAATGCGTCGTGAAGGTGGAGTTATTGCCGCCGCCATGCTCCATATGCAGGATCAGGGCGATGTCAAGCAGCTTCGCCTCCAGCGGCGTGTATTTGCTGTCCGGGCGCAGGGTATAGAGAATCGTCTCCGCCGTGGAGAGGTTCGGCCCCGGCGTGTGGATGAAAAGGCTCGCCCCGTCGTGATAGTGCCGGTACGCGTGATATCCGTACACGGACAGCAGCGGGAAGAGGCTGATCAGCTCCAGGCATTGCCGCAGGACGTTCGGGATGGAGATGTCGTCCGCATGGTCGTCGTAAGAGTATAAGGTAAGCACGCTTCGCGCCAGGGTGTTCATCATGTCATGGCTCGGGGCCTTCATGATGATATCCCTCACGAAATCCACGGGGAGCGTACGGTAAGCCGCGAGTTGCTCGCAGAACCCCTTAAGCTCTTCCCGAGACGGGAGCTGCCCGAACAGGAGGAGGTAGGTGCTCTCCTCGAAGCCGAAATGAGAGGATTCCGACTGCCCTTTGATGATGTCCTTCACGTTGTACCCCCGGTAATACAGTTCCCCGGGAGCAGGCACGGACTTCCCGTCGACGATCTTGGTAGCGCAAACGTCAGATATTTCCGTAAGCCCCACGAGCACGCCCTTCCCGTTCACGTCGCGCAGCCCGCGCTTCACGTCGTATTTGGAAAAGAGCTCCGGGTCGATCGTGGCAGCCTGCCTGCTTAGGTCGGCCAAATGGGAAATTTCCGGCGTGACTTCACTAAAGTAATCCGAATTCGTGCTATTCATGATAACCCCCCTTTGAAATGCTTGATTTTGGAATTTCATTTATGATAGCATATTTGCTCGTGAAAATACAATAAAATTTATGAAAAGTTCATATTTTGGCAAAATAGAATTGACAAAACCACGACAAAAGGATATCCTATTTAAAGATATGTGTCCGGGCACCGAGGAACGGAAAAGCACAAGATGTAGTGTGAACGGCAAAAATCTAAGGCAGGATTTGAGGAGGCAGAGATGAAGGAAAAGAGGATATGGATTCCCTTGATGCTCTTGTGGATGGCGGCCGCGTTGCTCTATCCGGGAGGCAGGGCGGAGGCTGCCGGGAACTACTGGCTGCAGGTCAACAAGGGAACGAATGTCGTGACAGTTTACCGGAACGACGGGACGGCGGAACGGGCTTTCATATGTTCCTGTGGGTACGATACGCCCATCGGGACGTTCAGCACGCCGGCGAAATACAGATGGCATACTTTGGATGGCCCGTCATACGGGCAGTACTGCACGAGGATCCATGGAGGCGTCTTGTTCCATTCCGTGTGGTATTACAGGCAGGGCGATTACGCGTCGCAGTCCTATCGCGAGTACAATAAGCTAGGAACCACGGCATCCCACGGGTGCGTCAGGCTGACTGTCGCGGACGCGAAGTGGATTTATGACAATTGCCCGGTGGGGACGACGGTGAAGGTCATACAAGGCAGCGCGGAGAATGACCCGTTAGGGAAGCCGGCGGCCATCAAGGTGCCGAACGTGAAGGAAGGTTGGGATCCCACGGATCCCGCGCCTGGCAATCCTTACAGCGCCGCGATGCCTTCCATCAACACGGGGGGCGCGGACACGCATGTCGCGTTCGGGTCCCAGTTCGAGCCGGGCGCGGGCATTACCGCGGCGGACTCGCTGGGCAACGACATCACGGAAAAGCTGGATTACGCGGGGAAGGTTGACACGAGCCGCATCGGATCCTACCGGATTACCTACCGCGTGACCGACGCGCTCAGCAGGACGGCCTACGCGGATGTCGTTTACACGGTTGAGGATATGGGAAAAGCCACGATAAAAGGGGTGAAAGGGAGCAGGGAGAGAGAATATAATTCAGTGTTTAACTTAAAAAAGGGCGTGACAGCCTTCAATGTTCTAGGGGAGGATTTGACAAATAAAATCAAGATTAAAGCAATTTACCCCAAAACGAAGACGGAAAAGACCCTAAAAGGCACTAAATTAAGATTAAACAAATTAGGCACTTATCAAATCATCTATAGCGTCGTTAACCCGAACAATGGCGTGGAGACGCGGGTGGTTTTGCGGATCAAGGTAAGCGATACGAAGCCTCCGGTATTATAGGGAGTGACCTCAAGGCAGACAGCGGAATATAATACGAAAGCGAACCTGCGCGAGGGCATAAGCGCGAAGCTTGTTTCGGGCAAGGACATGACGTCGAAGGTTTCGGTAAAGGTCAGGGAGCCGGGGAAGGCCAAGTTCAGGAAGGTTCCGGCGGGCAAGGCTAAGAGGTACAAGTTCAAGGCCACGGGAACATACCGCGTGCAGTATTCCGTGACGAATCCTCATAATAAGAAGGCGGTAGCCAAGAAGACGGCGCGGATTACCGTGAAGGATACGAAGAAGCCCCGGTTCGTGGGGTTTGCCACGAGGAAGGCGGTGGAATTCGGGGCGGTAGTGGATTTGAAGGAAGGCCTGGGGGCACGGCTGGGCTGCGGCAGGGACGTGACGGCTAGGATCCGGGTAAGCGCGAAGACGCCGGATCGCGACACGTTTATTTCCCTCTCTTCCAGGAAGGCACAGAAGTACGCGTTCAAGAAGGCGGGCGATTACATTTTCGAATATCGCGTGAGCAACCCGAACAATAAAGCGGCGGTTCGAGTGAGGAAGATGAGGGTCACGGTGAGCGATACCCGAGTCCCGCAGATTAGGATTGGCGCGGACAAGCCGAAAGAGGCATTCGTGCTTCAAGAATATGGCGTATATGACATGGTGGACGCGGCGCTTCCGGATGGGACGCAAGTTCCGCTGGCCGCGGTGATTACCGGAACGGACGGGAACGGGCAAAAGATTGCGGAGATTCCTGACATCATTGGAGGCAAGGCGGTATTTACGGTGGAGGGCAGCTACACGATTACTTATATCGCCGTGAACCCGAACAATACGGAGAAGACGGCTGCGGCAGAGTTTGGGCTGGCCGTCAGGAGGACGGACTCCAGCCCCGACCAAGGGATGCCCGGGCAGCCCGCCTCGGAGAAAGGGGCCGCGCCGGATGGCAGGCCGCAGGATGAAGGCTCCGGCCAAGGCGCGCAGGCCGCGGGTGCAGATGATTCCGGCATGCCCGCGGGAGAGGAATGGCCAGGCGGGCCTGATGAGGGCCAGGCAGACGCCATACGGGAGAGCGCGGACAGCGTTTTGCCGATGGCAGGGAGCGGGGGAGCGGCTCAAATGCCCGCGGACGCCTCTCCGCCGGCAGGGAGGCCGGCGGAAAGCTCCGCTGCCTCCCCGCGAAGCCCGGATGGCTCTTGAATGGGGCATGGCGGTTGTGCCGCAGATCCGGTTTTGTGATTGCATGTATTCCTGGGATGTTCGATACCCTGCTATTTTGAACCTACATCT
>CAZOLD010000019.1:11138-15562 GCA_964580595.1 uncultured Eubacterium sp. | reverse complement strand
GTACCATTTCATGGATGTCGAGACGTATGAGCAGATGGCCTTGGATTCCGCGGCTATCGGGGACGCGCTCAAGTTCGTGAAAGAGAATGAGATGGTGAAGATTTGCTCCCATAATGGCAACGTGTTCGCGGTGGAGCCGCCGTTGTTCGTGGAGCTTCGGGTCACGGACACGGAGCCGGGCTTCAAGGGCGACACGGCTACCGGGGCGAGCAAGCCGGCGGTCGTTGAGACAGGGGCTACCGTGAATGTCCCGCTGTTCGTGGATCAGGATGACGTCATCAAGATTGACACGAGGACGGGAGAGTACCTTTCCAGGGTATGATTGCCGCAGCCGCGGGGCGTATTCCTT
Organism: uncultured Eubacterium sp.; assembly: GCA_964580595.1. Classification (GTDB taxonomy): domain Bacteria; phylum Bacillota; class Clostridia; order Lachnospirales; family Lachnospiraceae; genus Petralouisia. The sequence continues at coordinate 15,213 of CAZOLD010000019.1, read as the reverse complement.
TGCGTCCGGCCGGGGTCCGGGCGCGGCGCTTGCGGGCGGGTTTGTGCGTTACTGTTCGGCCATGCGAGGCCGGACCGTAACGTTTTGTCATAATAGGGCAAACCGCCCGGATGACGCCCGCGCCATGTGGGAGAGGGAAGGCCGCGCCGCGGCAGGTCTTTATTAGGAGGTGGAAGGGGATGGGAAAACCGACGTTGGTAATCCTAGCGGCGGGCATGGGGAGCCGCTATGGCGGGCTCAAGCAGATTGACCCTATGGACTCAAAGGGGCATATCATCATGGATTTCTCGATCTATGACGCGATGGAGGCGGGGTTCGGGAAAGTCGTGTTCATCATCAAGAAAGCGGATGAGGCGGCCTTTAGGGAGAGCATCGGCGACCGCGTCTCGAAGAAGGTGCCGGTGGAGTACGTCTTCCAGGAGCTGGACATGGCGCCGCCCGGGCATGAGGCCCCGGAGGGCCGGCAGAAGCCGTTCGGGACGGGGCACGCGATCCTTTGCTGCAAGGACGTCTTAGATGGCCCGTTTGCCGTCATCAATGCGGACGACTATTACGGGAAACATGCTTACCGCGCGATTTATGAATACTTGACGACCCATGAGGATGATGGGATATTCCGTTACGCGATGGTCGCGTACCGCCTCCGGAACACGCTTACGGATAACGGGCATGTGGCGCGCGGCATTTGCGAGACGGACGGGAACGGGTTCCTCACGGCAATCCGAGAGCGCACCCATATCGAGAAGCGAGGGGATGGGGCCGCTTATACGGAGGACGGGGGCCGGACCTGGAATGAGCTGGATATGGACAGCACGGTATCGATGAATATCTGGGGGTTTTCCCTCAGCGTGCTGTCGGAGCTGGAGCGCGGCTTTGCGCGCTTTTTCGAGGAAGAGCTGCCCAAGGACCCGGAGAAGGCGGAATACTACCTGCCGATTGCCGTGGACGGGATGTTGAAGGAAGGGAAGGCAAGCGTGAAAGTGCTCAATTCCCAGGACAAGTGGTACGGCGTGACCTACAAGGAAGACAAGCAGATGGTCATGGACGCCCTTGCTAAAATGAAGGAAGAAGGACTGTATCCGGAGGATTTTTAGGCATATGGCGGAGCAAGGAGAGCTGCTCGCGCTTGCGGGGGAGGCCGCGGGGCATTTTGCCGGGGTAGGGCCGGTTGGGCGGATTTCCCCTTACGGGAGCGGGCACATCAATGACACGTTTTTGGCGGAAGGGCGCGGGAGCCATATCTTACAGCGCATGAACCGGAGCATTTTCCACGACCCTGACGCGGTCATGGAGAACATCCTTGGCGTGACGTCGTTTTTGCGGGCTAAGATAGAGAGGGAAGGCGGCGACGCGGCGAGGGGGACGATGACGGTAGTCCGAACAGGGGACGGGAAGCCGATTTACCGGGACGGGATGGGCAATTGCTGGCGCATGTATGAGAAAGTGGAGGGCGCGTCCAGCCATGACCGGGCGGAATCCGGGCAGATGTTCTACGAGAGCGCGGTGACTTTCGGGAAATTCTGCGAGATGCTGTCGGATTACCCGGCGGGGACGCTTCACGAGACCATCCCGGGCTTCCATGACACGCGCGCGAGGTACGCCTCCTTCCTCCGTGCGGTGGAGGAGGACGCCTTGGGGCGTGCGAAGGGCGCGGAGCGGGAAATCGCTTTCTTTCGCGAGCGCCGGGAGACGGCGGAGGTTTTTGGGGATCTGCTCAGCGCGGGCGAGCTGCCAATCCGCGTCACCCACAATGACACGAAGCTGAACAATATTTTGATGGATGACGAGACGGGGAAAGGAGTTTGCGTCATTGACCTGGATACGGTCATGCCGGGGCTGATTTTGCATGATTTTGGCGACGCGATCCGTTTTGGCGCGAGCACGGCGGCGGAGGACGAGCGGGACTTGTCGAAAGTGAGCTGCGATTTGGGGCTCTTTCGGCTGTACGCGGAGGGCTTCCTGGGCAGCTGCGGGCGGAGCCTGACGAAGCGGGAGATCGCGCTGCTCCCGATGGGCGCGAAAGTGATGACTTACGAATGCGGGATCCGTTTCCTCCAGGATTACCTGGAGGGCGATACCTATTTCAAGACGCGGCGGGCGGGGCAGAACTTAGACCGCTGCCGCACGCAGATGAAGCTGGTGGCGGACATGGAGGAAAAATGGGGGCAGATGCAAGAGATCATCGCAGACGCGGCAGGGAAGGCGGGCTGCGCGGGGATGGCATAGGCATCGGGATACCATAGGCAGACGGCAGCGGGAAGGAGCTGCCGGATTTCGGAATAGGAGGGAACAGACATGGCGATATTGGTGACAGGCGGCGCCGGGTATATCGGCAGCCATACTTGCGTTGAGCTGATCAACGCGGGGCATGACGTGGTGGTGGTTGACAATTTGGTGAATTCCAGCGAGGAGGCGGTCCGCAGGGTAGAGAAGATCACGGGGACGCGGGTGCCGTTTTACCAGGCGGACATCCGCGACAGGGAAGCCTTAGATGACGTGTTCAAGAAGGAGAAGATTGACAGCGTGATCCATTTCGCCGGATTGAAGGCCGTGGGGGAATCCGTGCAGAAGCCTTTGGAATACTATCACAACAATATTACGGGGACGTTGGTATTGTGCGATTCCATGCGCAGCCACGGGGTGAAGAACATCATTTTCTCCTCCTCCGCGACAGTGTACGGGGATCCCGCCATCATACCGATTACGGAGGAATGCCCGAAGGGCGAGATTACGAACCCGTACGGGAGGACGAAGGGGATGATCGAGCAGATCCTGACGGATTTCCATGTGGCGGATCCGGAGTGGAACGTGGTGCTGCTACGTTATTTCAACCCGATCGGGGCGCATGAGAGCGGGATTATCGGCGAGGACCCGAAAGGGATCCCGAATAACCTGGTGCCCTACATCGCCCAGGTCGCGGTCGGGAAGCTGGAATGCTTAGGCGTCTTTGGCGACGATTATGACACGCCGGACGGGACCGGCGTGCGGGATTACATCCATGTCGTTGACCTGGCGAAGGGCCATGTGAAGGCCCTAAAGAAAATCGAGGAGAAGGCCGGCGTCTGCATTTACAACCTAGGCACCGGGATAGGGTACAGCGTCTTAGACGTCGTGAAGGCTTACGAGAAGGCGTGCGGGAAGAAGATCCCTTACGAGATCAAGCCAAGGCGCGCGGGCGACATCGCGACTTGCTATTCCGACGCGTCCAAGGCGGAAAGGGAGCTGGGCTGGAAGGCGGAATTTGGCATTGACAGGATGTGCGAGGATTCCTGGAGGTGGCAGAGCATGAACCCGGATGGCTATCGCTGACGCGGGAAGGCTGCTTGTGCGCGAGACGTGGGAACGGGTAAGGGAGGCGTGACCATATGAAAGGCAGGAGAGAGGTTCTGGGCGCCGTTTTCGCCTTGTTTTTCCTGATTACGGCGATGGCGCCCATGCGCGCCTACGCTACCGGCGACGCGGACGCGGCGGCCGGAGAGGCCAGCGGCGCGGGGGATGCCTCGGAATCCGTGGATGGTTCCGGCGAAGCGTCGGGCGCGGATAGCCCTGACGGGGCCGAGGGCGAGGACCAGAGCGTGGCGGAGGACGCGGGCACGGACAGCGCGGGGGATCCGTCAGGCGCCGAAGGGGCGATCGGGACGGATGGGATCACGCTGAACGGGCACACGTTCAATTTGGCGGAAACGATCCCGGACGACCGCGTCCCGCCGGATTTCACGAGGGCCGAGGTGACGGTCGCGGGGCGGCAGGTCGAGGGCTTAAAGTTCGACAAGGCGGACGTGACCTTGATTTACCTTACGACTCCCAGCACGGACGTGAAGAACACGCTGGCGGTCTATGACGAGGCGGCAGGCAGCGTCTATCCTTTCCGCAAGATAGAGCAGGGCGGGCCATACCTGATCCTGCTGGAAGGGGAGGCGGCCGGCGGAGCGCCAGTATCCGGCACCATTACGGACGTCCCGGTTGGGGAATATGGCAACGTGCCGATGTACGTCACGGACGCGGACCCGGAATGCGCTTACGTCTGCGCTGCCAGCAGCTCGGGGAATTTAGGATGGTACCGGTATGACACGGT
>CAZOLD010000019.1:0-11128 GCA_964580595.1 uncultured Eubacterium sp. | reverse complement strand
AGCGGTTTTTGCAAACGGCGGGGGCGCCGGAAGAGATGGAAGAGAGCCCGCAGGAAGAGGAAGGGCAGGATGGCAGCATAGAGATGCAGGGGCTCCAAAAGGCATATAAGGAGCTGGAAGCGCGATATGAGGAGAAGGCGTCGCTTTTCCAGAAAATCATGATCGGGATGATCCTGCTTACGGCGGTGTTGCTGGTCATTATCCTGAACCTCGTGCTGCGCAAGAGGCCGGAGCGCCGGCAGGGGAAGGATTTGCCGGATCTCGAAAAATCGCTAGGGAGGGGGCACAGGCCCCCTTACGGGGAGGAAGAGGAGCCATTGGCCCCGGACGGGAAGCCGGCCCCTGCGAGGAAGGCGTCGCGGCGAGGGCGTGAGGAGGAGCCTCTCTCCCTAGATGAGGAGCTGGCCCTAGCAAAAAGGCCTCCTCGGCGAGAGCGCGGGGAAGAGCCGCTCTCCCTGGATGAGGAGCCAGCTCCGGCAAAAAGGCCTCCGCGGCGAGGGCGCGGGGAGGAGCCGCTCTCCCTGGGTGAGGAGCCGGCCCCTGCGAGGAAGGCATCGCAGCGAGGGCGCGGGGAAGAGCCGCTTTCCCTGGATGAGGAGCCAGCCCCGGCGAGAAAGGCGTCGCGGCGGGGGCGGGGCGATCAGCCGCCGCTGCCGGACGGGGAGCCTGGACGGGAAACGAAGAAGCCGGCGAAGAAGAAGCCCGCGTTTGACGAGGATGAGTTTGAGGTCATTGACTTAGAGGATTTGTAAGGCGAAGGGAAGAGGCCCGACGCCTTGATTTCCGGATGCCGGGAGGGGAAAATGCACAAGAAGTATACGCCGCAGGCAAAAAAAGCCCTTGAGCTGGCGGAAAAGCTATCCAAGAAGCTACAGCACCATTATGTGGGGACAGAGCACATCCTGGCAGGGCTGCTCCAGGAAGGGACGGGGGTGGCCGCCCAGGTGCTGCACGACAACCATGTGGAGGAGGGCAAGCTGCTGGAATTGATCGAGGAACTGATTTCCCCGGGGGCGGGCGCCGTCACGCTCGATACGGACGGGTACACGCCAAGGACGCAGAGGGTGTTAGACACGGCCGAGAAAGAAGCGGCCTATTTCGGCAGCGAGGAGATCGGAACCGAGCATTTGCTCCTCGCGATCTTAAAAGAAAACGAGTCCGCGTCCATGCGCCTCCTTAGCACGATGGGCGCGAATTTCCAGAAGCTCTACATCGACTTGCTGGTAGCGATGGGGGAGGAAGGGAATTTTTCCAAAGAGGACCTGAAATCCGTGCGGATGCGGAAGCGGGATTTGGAGTCGACGCCGGTGCTGGACCAGTATTCCAGGGATTTGACGAAGCTCGCGTCGGAGAACCGGCTTGATCCCATCATCGGGCGCGAGGATGAGATTAAGCGCGTGATCCAGATTCTGAGCCGCAGGACGAAAAACAATCCCTGCCTCATCGGGGAGCCGGGCGTGGGCAAGACGGCGATCGCGGAAGGCTTAGCGCAGCAGATCGCGCTGGGCCTCGTGCCGGACGCCGTAGCGGGGAAGCGCGTCGTGACGCTGGACCTCACTAGCATGGTCGCGGGCTCGAAGTACCGCGGGGAATTCGAGGAGCGCATCAAGAAAGCCATACAGGAAGTCGTGAACGCGGGGAATATCCTGCTCTTCATGGACGAGATCCATACGATGATCGGGGCGGGCGGGGCTGAAGGCGCGATGGACGCGGCCAATATCTTAAAGCCCTACTTAGCGCGCGGCGAGTTCCAGATGATCGGGGCGACGACGCTGGAGGAATACCGGAAATATATCGAGAAGGATGCCGCCCTGGAGCGGCGTTTCCAGCCTGTGATGGTGGAGGAGCCGACCGTGGGGGAGACCGTGGAAATCCTGAAAGGTCTGCGCGGGTTCTACGAGAAGCACCACCAGGTCGTGATTACGGACGAGGCGCTAGAGGCGGCGGCAAGCCTTTCAAGCCGCTATATCTCCGACCGGTTTTTGCCGGACAAGGCCATCGACGTGATGGACGAGGCGGCGGCGCGGGTACGCCTAGACGGCGTGAAGGGCTCGTCTTCCCTCCAGGAGATCAGGGGCAGGATGAACCGCCTGTCGGAAGAGATGGAAGAGGCGATCCGCGAGATGAAGCTGGAGGAGGCTTCCGAGCTCCGCAAGGAGAGGGAGGAAGCCGGGGAGGAATATGCCAAGCTCCAGAAGAAGATCAAGAAGTCCATGAAGAACAAAAAGGCGAAGGTGGGGGAGAACGAGGTCGCCGAGGTGGTCGCGCAATGGACGAAGATCCCCGTGAGGAAGCTGACGGAGAAGGAGTCGGCGAGGCTTAGAAAGCTGGAGGCGACGCTCCATAAGAGGGTCGTCGGGCAGGATGAGGCCGTCAGCGCGGTCGCGAAAGCGGTGCGCAGGGGCCGGGTCGGGTTGAAGGACCCGGGCAGGCCGACCGGATCGTTTCTCTTCTTAGGCCCTACGGGCGTGGGCAAGACGGAAATTTCCAAGGCCCTCGCGGAGGCCGTGTTCGGCAGCGAGGACGCCATGATCCGCGTGGACATGTCGGAATATATGGAGAAGCACAGCGTGTCGAAGATGATCGGCTCCCCGCCGGGATATGTGGGATACGAGGAGGGCGGGCAGCTTAGCGAGAAGGTGCGGCGCAACCCGTATTCCGTCATATTGTTTGACGAGATCGAGAAGGCGCATCCGGACGTCTTCAATGTCCTGCTCCAGGTCCTAGACGACGGGCATATCACGGACGCGCAGGGACGGAAGGTGGACTTCAAGAACACCATCATCATCATGACCTCGAACGCCGGGGCGCAGTCCATCGTGGAGCCGAAGGCCTTAGGGTTCGCCTCGAAGGAGGACGCGCAACAGGACTACGAGCGCATGAAGGGCAGCGTGATGGAAGAGGTCCGCAGGATTTTCAAGCCCGAGTTCTTAAACCGCATTGACGAGATTATCGTGTTCCATGCCCTGACGAAGGACGACATGAGGAAAATCGTCTCCCTCTTGCTAAAGACGCTAGTTGAGCGGTGCAAGTCACAGTTGGGGATTGAGCTTCGCGTGGACGCGAACGCGAGGAACGAAATCGTGGAGAAGGCGTATGACCCGAAATTCGGGGCACGCCCGCTGCGCAGGATGATTCAGGACAAGATCGAGGACGGGCTTGCCGGGGAGCTTTTAGACGGCAGGATAGGGAGAGGGTGCACGGTGGACGTCACGGTGAAAGACGGAGAATTCGTGTTTGACGCGCAGGGACAGGACGCCGGATAGGCGGGGCATTAGGGGAGACAGGCACAGTTACGCAATCAGGAGGAAAAGGAAATGGCAGTAGTAGAAGGATTGATCCGCTCGGGCGACGATGGGACGCTGGATTTTGGGAATTACCGGCTGGCGAGCAAGTCCAAGGCGGATAATTTTGAATTTGGCGGGGACTTGTACAAAGTAAAGACATTCAAGGAAATCACGAAGCTGGAGAAGAACGGGATGTTTGTCTATGAGTCCGTGCCCGGGACGGCGGTCAGCGGGTTTCGCATGACGGGAAACGGGGTGTGCTTTTCGGTGGAAGGTCTGGAGGACGCGCAAATCACGCTGGAGCTTGAGGACCAGACGGAATATGACGTGCTGGTCAATGGCGAGGACGCGGGGCGGATGAAGACGAACCTTGGCGGGAAGCTGAGCATCAGCGTCGAGCTGGGGGAAGGAAGCCCGGTAGAGGTGAGAGTGGAGAAAGGGTAAGGGGAAAAGGAGTAAGTTGGCAAAAGGAAAGAAAGTCACCGCATATTTCTGCCAGTCTTGTGGGTATGAGTCCTCAAAATGGATGGGGCAGTGCCCGAGCTGCCGGGAATGGAATACCTTCGCGGAGGAGATCGTGGAGAGGAATCTATCCGGGAAGGCGCGCATCGGGCGGGAAGCCGCCCGGCCGCTCCGGCTGTCCGAGATTGACATGTCGGCAAAGGAACGGGTCGGGACGGGATTTAAGGAGCTTGACCGGGTCCTGGGCGGCGGGATTGTCCCGGGGTCTTTGGTGCTGGTGGGAGGGGATCCCGGCATCGGGAAATCCACGCTGCTCCTCCAGGTTTGCCGCAACTTGGCTGATTCCATGGACGTTCTCTACATTTCCGGAGAGGAGTCCCTGCAGCAAATCAAGATGCGCGCGAGGCGCATTGGGCAGTTCTCCGACCGCCTCCTGCTGCTGTGCGAGACGGACATGGGGCAGATCGAGCGGGCCGTGGAGCAGGTCAGGCCGCAGGTCGCGATCATCGATTCCATCCAGACGGTCTACAGCGGGGATTATAATTCCGCGCCGGGCAGCGTGACCCAGGTGCGGGAGGCGACAGGGAGGCTCTTGCAGATCGCGAAGGGGATGGACATCACGATCTTCATCGTTGGCCATGTGACGAAGGAGGGCGTGGTGGCGGGCCCTAGGATTTTGGAGCACATGGTGGACACGGTGCTTTATTTCGAGGGCGACCGGCACGCGTCCTACCGCGTGCTGCGCGGCGTGAAGAACCGGTTCGGCTCGACGAATGAGATTGGTGTGTTCGAGATGCTTGAGGACGGCTTAGCGGAGGTGGCGAACCCTTCGGAGTTCATGCTAGACGGGAAGCCCAAGGGCGCGTCGGGATCCGTCGTCGCCTGCTCCATGGAGGGCACGAGGCCGATCTTGGTGGAAATCCAGGCCCTGGTGTGCGGCAGCAGTTTCGGCATCCCGCGCCGGACGGCGGCGGGGACGGACTTGACGCGCGTGAACCTTTTGATGGCGGTCTTAGAGAAGCGGGCCGGCCTTTCGCTCTCTTCCTGCGACGCTTATGTGAATATCGCCGGGGGCATACGCATGAGCGAGCCGGCCATAGACTTAGGGATTGTCCTGGCGCTGGCTTCCAGCTTTAGGGATGAGCCCATTGACGAGACGGCCATCTGCTTTGGCGAGGTGGGCCTAAGCGGGGAGGTGCGGGCCGTGAGCATGGCGCAGCAGCGGCTTTCCGAGGCGAGGAAGCTGGGGTTTTCCACCTGCATCCTGCCGAAGGTGTCCGTTAAGGGATTGGCGGACACGGAGGGGATTAGGGTCGTTGGGGTGGGGAACATCAGCGAGGCGATTGCGTTGTTCTAAGGAACCGGAGAGTGGGGATTATGAAAATATCTGAGATTTTAAGGACGAAAGAAGTGACGGTGAGCTGCGAGCTATTCCCGCCTAAGAAATGGACGGGGCTTCCCAAGGCAAGGGAGGTCGTGGCGGAGACGGCCAAGCTTGCGCCTTCGTTCATCAGCATCACGTACGGGGCAGGCGGGGGCATCAGCGAGCATACGGTGGCCTTAGCGGACGAGGCGCAGAACACGCACGGAGTGACGGCGCTTGCGCATTTGACCTGCGTTTCCTCCGACCGCGCCAAGGTGCGGGAAGTGCTAGGGCAGCTGCGGGAGAAGAAAATCGAGAACATCCTGGCCTTGCGGGGGGACATCCCGCGTGACGCGGCGATGCCGCTTCCGGGGGATTACCGCTATGCCAGCGAGCTGATCGGGGAAATCAAGGCATTCGGGGATTTCTGCGTGGGAGGCGCCTGCTACCCGGAGGGCCATCCGGAAGCGGAGACGATTGACGCGGACATCAGCCACCTTAAGCAGAAAGTGGAGGCGGGATGCGAGTTCTTGACGACGCAGATGTTTTTTGACAATAACATTCTGTATAATTTCCTGTACCGCGCGCTGAAAAAGGGGATTGACGTGCCCATTATCGCGGGGATCATGCCGATTACGAACGTGAAGCAGGTGGAGCGCACCGTCTCCCTCTCGGGGACTGCCCTGCCCCAGCGCTTCCGGGCAATCGTGGAGCGCTTCGCGGACAAGCCGGACGCGCTTCGCCAGGCCGGGATTGCCTACGCAACGGACCAGATCATAGACCTTATCGCGAACGGCGTGGGGCACATCCACATTTATACCATGAATGACCCAGGGGTGGCCGGCGCGATTTTTAGGAACCTCTCCTCGATCCTTTGAGATGGGCATCAGGGAAGAGACGTTCCGCTACCTTGGCTACGGGAAAAGGCAGCCGGACGGCAGGACCGCCGCGTTGACGGATGAGGTGATCCGCGAGTTGGAAGCAAAAAACAGCCCGAAGAGCATTTATCGGGAATTCCCCTGCGAGGTCCGCGGGGACCACGTGCGCATCGGCGGCCTGGAAGTGGAAAGCCGCAGCTTGTCGGAGCATTTGTTGGGCTGCGGGCGCGCGGTCTTGCTTGCCGCGACGATCGGGCGGGGCGCGGACATGATGATCCAGAAATATTCGGTTTCCGACATGGCGAAGGCCGCCATCGCCCAGGCGGCGGGGGCGGCGTTCATCGAGCGTTATGTGGACGAGCTGGAAGAGGGAGTGCGGGAAGGCGCGAAAAAGCGCGGGCTCTCCCTGCGGCCCAGGTTCAGCCCGGGATACGGGGATTTCCCGCTGGAATGCCAGAAGGACATTTTCGCGATCTTAGAATGCGGCAAGCGGATCGGGATGACCCTTACCGAGGGGAACCTCATGATGCCGTCGAAGTCCGTGACGGCGGTAATCGGACTTTCAAAGCCTGGCCGGGAGGACGGGCGCGGCGGCAAGTGCGAAGGATGCGGGCTTGAGGGCTGCGAGTACCGGGCAGGCGCGTGAGGGCGCGGGCTGCGAGCGCCAGGCAGGAGCTTTGCTACGCCAAGCCGGAAGGCGGGGGAGAATTGCGCCGGAGGATGAGCGGCAGCAGGCGCGTGAGGGCGCGGGGTTGCGATTGCCAGGAGGGAGCTTTGCCATGCTAAGCCGGCAGGCGGGGAAGGATTGCGCCGGAGGATGAGCGGGGAAGGCGCGAGAGGGCGCTGCGAGGATAGGAGTTGGAAATGGGCTTTAAGGAACGGTTGGGGAAGGAGCTGCTTTTCTTTGACGGGGCGATGGGCACGATGCTCCAGGAATTGGGCCTCCAGCCGGGGGAAATCCCGGAACTTTGGAATATGCAGAAAGAAGGCACGATTTGCGGCATCCACAAGCAGTATTTGGAGGCGGGGTGCGACATCGTGAAGGCGAACACGTTCGGGGCCAACCCGTTCAAGATGAAGGGGACCGGCTACACTTGCGAGGAGCTGACGGAAAAAGGGGTCGCCATAGCAAGGCGCGCCGTCCTTGAGGCCGGGCGCGAGGCCTACGTCGCGGTGGATATCGGCTCCTTAGGAAAGCTGCTTGAGCCGCTGGGGGATTTGCCCTTCGAGGAGGCTTACGAGGCGTTTCGCCCGGTATGCGTCGCGGGCGAGAGGGCGGGGGCGGATTTCTGCCTGATCGAGACCATGAACGACACCTATGAGATGAAGGCGGCGGTTTTGGCCGCGAAGGAAAACACGAAGCTGCCGATTGTCGTGACGATGGTGTTCGATGAGAACGGGCAGCTCTTGACGGGGGCGGACATGGAGGCGGCGGTCGCCTTGCTGGAGGGATTGCGCGTCGACGCGATCGGGCTGAATTGCGGGTTTGGCCCGGACGTGATGAAAGGATTCTTGCCAAAGCTGCGGGAAGCATGCTCCCTGCCAATCGTGGTAAACCCGAACGCGGGGCTCCCGGCCGTCGTGGATGGGAAGACCTACTACCGGGTGGGGCCGGACGAGTTCGCGGCGGTCATGAAGGAGATCGCGCTAGGCGGGGCGTCGGCCCTGGGGGGATGCTGCGGGACGACGCCCGCGCACATCGCGGCGCTGGTGCGGGAATGCCGGGATATCCCGCCCATGGAAATCACGGATAAGGGACGTTCCGTGATTTCCTCCTATACCCACGCGGTCGAGTTCGGGAAGCGCCCGCGGATTATCGGGGAGCGGATCAACCCGACGGGAAAATCCCGCCTCAAGCAGGCACTCCGGGAAAAAGACATGGAATATATCTACAAGGAGGCCCTTTCCCAGCAGGAGAAGGGAGCGCATATCCTTGACGTTAACGTGGGCCTCCCGGAAATCGACGAGGCAAGCATGATGAAGGAAGCCGTCGCTGGGATCCAGGGGATCACGGACCTGCCGCTTCAGATTGACACTTCCGATTACGGGGCGATGGAGGCGGCCATGCGGCTGTATAACGGGAAGCCCCTGGTCAACTCCGTCAACGGGAAGAAGGAATCCATGGACGCCGTGTTCCCGCTGCTGCAAAAATACGGGGGGATGGCGGTCTGCCTGACGCTGGATGAGGGCGGCATCCCGGATACGGCGCGGGGGCGCGTGGAAATCGCGGAAAAAATCATCGCCGAGGCCGCGAGATACGGCATCCCGAAAAAAGATCTTTTGATTGACACGCTCGTCATGACGATCAGCACCGGCCAGGAGAACGCGAGGGTGACGTTAGAGGCGCTGCGGCAGGTCAGGGACGTCTTAAAGGCGAATACGGTCCTTGGGGTGTCGAATGTTTCTTTCGGGCTTCCGCAGCGCGAGAAAGTCAATACGGCATTTTTCACGATGGCGCTCGCGGATGGCCTGAGCGCGGGGATCGTCAATCCGGGCAGCGGCGCGATGATGGCGGCGTATTACGCGTTTTGCGCCCTTGACGGGAGCGACGTGCAATGCGAGGATTACATCCGCCTGTATTCCGCGCAAGGCTCGCCATCCGAAAAGGAGGCGTCCCCGTCCGTGGCGGCGGGCGCGCCTGGCACAGGGAAGGCAAAGGGCGCGGATGGGGAGATGTCCCTGTATGACGCTGTCGTGAAAGGCTTATCGGAAAGCGCGTCGTCCGCCGCGAAAAAAGAACTGGAATCGAGGGAGCCGATTGCTATCATCGATGAGGATTTGATCCCCGCGCTGGATTTCGTCGGGAAAGGATTTGAGAAGAAGACGATTTTCCTGCCGCAGCTATTGATGAGCGCGGACGCCGCGAAGGCGGGATTCGACGCCATCAAGGATTACTTGAAGGCGCAGGGCGGGGAATCCAGCTCGAAAGGGACGATCGTCCTTGCGACGGTAAAGGGGGACATCCACGATATCGGGAAAAATATCGTGAAGGTGCTGCTGGAGAACTACGGGTTTTCCGTCATCGATTTGGGCAAGGACGTCGAGCCGGAAGCGGTCGTGGCGGCCGTGAAGGAGCGCCATGTGAGGCTGGTGGGGCTAAGCTCGCTCATGACGACGACAGAGGTGAACAAGGAGGCCACGATCCGTCTCCTGAAGGAGGAGGCGCCGGGATGCAAGGTCATGGTCGGAGGGGCGGTCTTAACGCAGGACTACGCGGACAGGATCGGCGCGGATTTCTACTCAAAGGACGCGATGGGATCCGTCCGTTACGCGAACGAGCTTTTTGGCGCCGGAGCAGACGCGTCATGACAGGGAAACGAGGTTTGGGAAGATGGGAAAAGTGATTTTGACAGGCGACAGGCCCACGGGGAGGCTCCATGTCGGGCATTATGTGGGATCCCTGCGCAGGCGGGTGGAATTGCAGGATTCCGGGGAATATGATAAGATATTCATCATGATCGCGGACGCGCAGGCGCTTACGGACAATGCGGAGAATCCGGAGAAGGTGCGCGAGAATATCGTGGAGGTGGCGTTAGACTACATGGCCTGTGGGCTGGATCCAGCGAAGTCGACGCTCTTTATCCAATCGCAGGTCCCGCAGCTGTGCGAGCTGTCGTTCTATTACATGAACCTGGTGACGGTGTCGCGCCTGCAGCGCAACCCCACGGTCAAGGCGGAGATCCAGATGCGCAATTTCGAGACGAGCATCCCGGTCGGGTTCTTTACCTACCCCATCAGCCAGGCGGCGGATATCACGGCGTTCCAGGCGACGACCGTCCCGGTCGGGGAAGACCAGATGCCGATGCTAGAGCAGACGCGCGAAATCGTGCATAAGTTCAATGCCTTGTATGGGGAGACGCTGGTCATGCCGCAGATTTTGCTTCCGGAGAACGACGCCTGCATGCGGCTTCCTGGGATTGACGGGAAGGCGAAGATGAGCAAGTCCCTGGGCAATTGCATCTACCTTTCCGAAGAGCCGGATGAGATACGAAGGAAGGTCATGAGCATGTTCACGGACCCGAACCACCTGCGTGTGGAGGATAAGGGGTCCCTGGAAGGGAATACGGTCTTCACGTACCTGGACGCCTTCTGCAAGGACGGGCATTTTGAGCGCTACCTTCCGGAATATGCGAGCTTAGACGAGCTGAAGGCGCATTACGAACGGGGCGGCCTGGGGGACGTGAAGGTGAAGAAATTCTTAAACAACGTGCTCCAGGAGGAATTGGAGCCGATCCGGAACCGCAGGAAAGAGCTGCAAAAGGACATCCCTTATGTGTTCGAGGTGCTTAGGCGTGGCAGCGAAGTGGCCAGGGAGACGGCGGCAAAGACGTTAGACGCGGTCCGCTCCGCGATGAAGATCAATTATTTCTCGGACGGGGAGATGATTGCGGAGCAGGCGAGGAAATATGGCGGGACAGAAGCGTAGGGGAAGAGAGCCGGCCGCGGGCGGCAGCGGCGAATGTGCAAAGGAGGATTGGCATGATATTCTTGATTATCGGAGGAGTGGTCTTAATCGCGGTGATTGTCTCTGTCGTCGCGTCCGTGACGGGCGCGGTGGCGGGCTTCGTGGATGAGGACAGCGAGGACTAAATTTTGAAGGAGCACAGGATTTGCAAGGTGCGCCCCGGGAGCATTGCCGATGAGATGGGCGTGGAGCCGGGCGACGTGCTTTTGTCTGTCAATGGCCATGAGCTAGAAGACGTCTTTGACTATCGTTACTGGACGGACGAGGAATGCCTGACGGCGCTGATACGCAAGCCCCAAGGGGAGGAATGGGAGCTTGAGATTGAGAAGGAATACGACGAGGACCTGGGGATCGAATTCGAGAACGGCCTGATGGATGATTATAAATCCTGTTGCAACCATTGCATTTTCTGCTTTATCGACCAGATGCCCCCCGGCATGAGGGAGACGCTTTACTTCAAGGACGATGATTCCCGGCTTTCCTTCCTGCAGGGAAATTACGTGACGCTCACGAACATGAAAGACCGCGACGTCGAGCGGATCATCGCTTACCACATGGGCCCTATCAATATTTCCGTCCAGACGACGAACCCCAGGCTGCGTTGCGAGATGCTCCGCAACCGTTTCGCGGGGGACGCCTTAAAGAGGATGGACGCGCTTCGCGAGGCGGGAAT
>CAZOLD010000018.1:7972-16015 GCA_964580595.1 uncultured Eubacterium sp. | reverse complement strand
GCCTTTGGATGGCAGGTTTTTCCGTGGAGCGAATGCCAAGTTAGGAAACTGGCGACAAGTCACTGTATCACAATCGGGTAGCCTGCTTGTTTGGGAAGCAGGAGAGCGTGGTGTCGTTAGGACACACACGGGGAAGTGTACAGTCACCGCTTGTCGTACTGAGAAAAGTGCGAAAAGGAGGCGGCTTTTTTTATGGCAAGTCAAGTAATGAGGATCACACTGAAAGCGTATGACCATCAGCTGGTGGACGCGTCCGCGAAGAAGATTATCGACACGGTGAAGAAGACGGGCTCGCAGGTGAGCGGCCCCGTACCGCTCCCGACTAAGAGGGAGGTCATCACCATCTTGCGCGCGGTCCACAAGTATAAGGATTCCCGCGAGCAGTTCGAGCAGAAGACGCATAAGAGGCTGATTGACATCATCATGCCGACGCAGAAGACCGTGGACGCGATCTCCAGGCTGGAGATGCCGGCCGGCGTGTACATTGACATCAAGATGAAGACGAAGTAGGCGAGAAGCGCCGCGGCGGCCATCTAGGCGCGGGCGATATTTTGGGTATTTTGGGATAAGGATAAGAGAATAAGGGATAAGGGGTAGGGCCGCGGCAGCGGCCGTCTAGGATGAGCGTTTCCCCCGCGGGGAGGCGTTCCGCTGTAGAAAACAGGAGGTAAGAGATGAAAAAAGGGATTTTGGCGATTAAGGTCGGGATGACGCAGGTTTTCAATCCGGACGGCACGGTGGTGCCGGTTACCGTGCTGCAGGCAGGCCCCTGCTACGTGACGCAGATCAAGACCGTGGAGAACGAAGGGTATGATGCCGTCCAGGTTGGCTTCGTGGACAAGAAGGAGAAGATTGTCAACAGGGACGCGAGCGGCAAGAAGGAGATCCGCCACAGGCATGGCGTGACGAAGCCCGAGAAGGGGCATTTTGACAAGGCCGGCGTATCCGGCAAGAGGTATGTGAGGGAGTTCGAGTTCGAGAACGCGGGCGAGTATAAGCTCGCGGACGAGATTAAGGCGGATATATTCGAGGTAGGCGACAAGGTTGACGCGACCGCGATTTCCAAGGGCAAGGGATTCCAGGGCGCGATCAAGCGGCATGGCCAGCACAGGGGGCCCATGACGCATGGCTCCAAGTTTCATCGCCACCAGGGGTCGAACGGCGCTTGCTCCAGCCCGAGCAGGGTATTCAAGGGCAAGAAGATGCCGGGACGCATGGGCGGCGTGAGGGTAACGGTCCAGAACCTCGAGGTCGTCAGGGTTGATGCGGAGAACAATTTGCTTTTGGTCAAGGGATCCGTGCCGGGACCGAGGAAATCCTTGATCACGGTAAAGGAGACGGTGAAGGGGACCGCGCAGGCATAGAGGCCGTGCCACGAAAGGAGGAGCAATCATGGCGAATGTAGCTGTTTACAATATGGAAGGCAAGGAAGTGGGGAGCTTAGAGCTCAACGACGCGGTGTTCGGCGTCGAGATTAACGAGCATCTGGTTCATATGGCTGTCGTGCAGCGCCTCGCGAACAAGCGCCAGGGCACGCAGAAGGCGAAGACGCGCTCGGAAGTGCGCGGCGGCGGCCGCAAGCCCTGGAAGCAGAAGGGGACGGGCCACGCGAGGCAGGGCTCCATCCGCGCGCCGCAGTGGAAGGGCGGCGGCGTCGTGTTCGCGCCGACCCCGCGCGATTACTCTTTCAAGCTGAACCGCAAGGAGAAGCGCGCCGCGATGAAGTCCGCCCTGACGTCCCGGGTGAATGAGAACAAATTCTTAGTCCTGGACGAATTGAAGATGGACGAGATCAAGACGAAGAAGTTCAAGCAGATTTTGGACAACCTGAAGGTGGAGAAGGCGCTCGTGGTGCTCGATAAAGAAGACCGGAACGTTATTTTGTCCGCGAGGAACATCCCGAAGGTGAAGACGGCGTCCTGCTATTTCATCGATGAGGAGAAGAAGGACAAGAAGAGGGGCAAGAATGCAGGGGAGACGACCGAGGAGACGACGCAGGAGAGGCGCCTGTTCTCCACGTTGAACGTCTATGACATTTTGAAATACGATACGGTGATTGCCACTAAGGCCGTCGTGGAGAATATCGAGGAGGTGTATGCGTAATGGCGAACATACAGTATTATGACGTGATCCTCAAGCCGGTGATTACGGAGAAGAGCATGGGCATGATGGACGAGAGGAGATACACGTTCCTGGTCCATCCGGAAGCGAACAAGACCATGATCAAGCAGGCCGTGGAGAAGATGTTCGAAGGCACGAAGGTGAAGAAGGTCAACACCATGAACATACCGGGCAAGAAGAAGAGGAGAGGCATGACGTCGGGGTACACGGCGAAGACGAAGAAGGCAATTGTCCAGCTGACGGAAGACAGCAAGGAAATCGACTTGTTTTCAAGCCTTTGACGGATTCCGCACCAGATGAAAGGAGAACATTATGGGAATCAAGACATATAAGCCATATACACCCTCCAGGAGGAACATGACGGGTTCTGATTTCGCGGAAATCACGAAGAAGAAGCCGGAGAAGGCCCTTTTGGTTTCCCTCCAGAAGAGGTCCGGGAGGAATAACCAGGGCAAGATCACGGTAAGGCACCGCGGCGGCGGGTGCAGGAGGAAATACAGGATCATTGACTTTAAGAGGAACAAGAAGGACGGCGTACAGGCGACCGTCATGGGGATCGAGTACGATCCGAACCGGTCGGCGAACATCGCCCTGATTTGCTATGAGGACGGGGAGAAGAACTATATCATCGCGCCGCAGGGCCTGACGGACGGCATGAAGGTCATGAGCGGCCCGCAGGCGGAGGTGAGGGTAGGCAACTGCCTGCCGTTAGACAATATCCCCGTAGGTACGCTGGTTCATAACGTCGAGATGCATCCGGGCAAGGGCGGCCAGCTCGTGCGCTCCGCCGGCAACAGCGCGCAGCTGATGGCGAAGGAGGGCAAATACGCCACGCTAAGGCTACCGTCCGGCGAGATGAGGATGATTCCCTTAGCTTGCCGCGCGACGGTCGGCGTCGTGGGCAACGGAGACCATAACCTGATCAAGATCGGCAAGGCAGGGCGCAAGCGCCACATGGGCATCCGCCCGACGGTCCGCGGCTCTGTCATGAACCCGAACGACCACCCGCACGGCGGCGGCGAGGGCAAGACCGGAATCGGGCGTCCGGGTCCGTCCACGCCATGGGGCAAGCCGGCGCTTGGGCTTAAGACCAGGAAGAAGAACAAGGCGTCCAACAAGCTCATCGTAAGGAGAAGGGACGGGAGCGTCCTGAAGAAATAAGGCCATGGAAAAGGCGAGGCGTCCAAGCGGTTGCGAGGCGAGGACGGAGTAGGGACAGCATCGCATAGCAAAGTAGAATAGGGACAGCGTCGCACAGCAGAGTAGAATAGGGACAGCACCGCACAGCAGAGTAGGATAGGGACAGCATCGCATAGCAGAGCAGAATAGGGACAGCATAAGCGGAGCAGGGACAGCATCGCACAGCAGGGTAGAATAGGGACAGCACGGCATAGCAGAGTAGAGCAGGGACAGCACGGCATAGCAGGGACAGCATAAGCGGAACAGGGACAGCATAGGATAGAATAGAATAGGGACAGGAATAGGAAATGACATTATGGAACATGGGACGGTTAGGAATTAAGGAGGATATGGGAATATGGGACGTTCATTGAAGAAGGGGCCGTTTGCCGACGAGAGCCTGCTGAAGAAGGTAAACGCCATGAATGAGTCGGGAGAGAAGAGCGTGATTAAGACGTGGTCCCGCCGTTCGACGATTTTCCCGCAGTTTGTAGGCCATACGTTCGCAGTCCACGACGGGAGGAAGCATGTCCCGGTATACGTGACGGAGGATATGGTCGGGCATAAGCTGGGGGAGTTCGTGTCGACGAGGACATACCGCGGCCATGGGAAAGATGAGAAGAAATCCAAGGTTCGTTGAGGCTGAGACGTGCCGGCGGGAGCCGGCGCCCTAAGGAACGGGGCTTAACAGGAAAGGAGGTTCCACACCATGGCGAAGGGTCATAGAAGCCAGATTAAGAGAGAGAGGAATGCGAAGAAGGATACCAGGCCCAGGGCGAAGCTGTCCTACGCGCGGGTTTCCGTCACGAAGGCCTGTTTCGTGTTAGACGCGATCCGGGGGAAGGACGTCGAGACCGCCCTGGCCATCCTGACATACAGCCCGCGATACGCGTCGAGCTTGATTGAGAAGCTGCTCCGGTCCGCGATCGCGAACGCCGAGAACAACCTTGGCATGGATCCGGACAACCTTTACATCGCGGAGTGCTACGCGAACAAGGGTCCAACGATGAAGAGAATCAAACCACGGGCACAAGGGCGGGCTTACCGGATTGAGAAGAGGACGAGCCACATCACAATTGTGCTGGATGAAAGATAGGAGGGCGGACATGGGACAGAAAGTAAATCCTCATGGTTTAAGGGTCGGCATTATCAAGGATTGGGACTCCAGGTGGTACGCGGACAAGGATTTCGCGGATTACCTGATTGAAGATTATAACATCAGGAAATTCCTGAAGCGCAAGCTTTACGCGGCGGGGGTTTCCCGGATTGAGATCGAGAGGGCTTCCGATCGCGTGAAAGTGACGATTTATACGGCGAAGCCCGGCATCGTGATTGGCAAGGGCGGGTCGGAGATCGAGAAGGTGAAGGCCGAGCTGCAGCATTACACGGACAAGAAGCTCGTCGTGGACATCAAGGAAGTGAAGAGGCCGGACAGGGATGCCCAGCTGGTGGCGGAGAACATCGCCCAGCAGCTGGAGAACCGCGTTTCCTTCCGCCGCGCGATGAAGTCCTGCATGGGGAGGAGCATGAAGGCGGGCGCGCTTGGCATCAAGAGCTCCGTATCGGGACGCTTAGGCGGCGCGGATATGGCGCGCACGGAGTTTTACAGCGAGGGCACGATCCCGCTCCAGACGCTGCGCGCGGACATTGACTATGGGTTTGCCGAGGCGGACACCACATATGGAAAAATCGGCGTCAAGGTATGGATTTACAATGGCGAGATACTTCCCCAAAAGGACAAAAAGGAAGGGAGCGATAGATAATGTTAATGCCGAAGAGAGTGAAGCACCGCAAGCAGTTCCGCGGTTCCATGCGCGGGAAGGCGCATAGGGGCAATAAGATCACATATGGCGAGTATGGAATCGTCGCCACGGAGCCCTGCTGGATCAAGTCCAACCAGATCGAGGCGGCCCGTATCGCCATGACGCGTTACGTGAAGCGCGGCGGCAAGATCTGGATCAAGATTTTCCCGGACAAGCCGGTGACCGCGAAGCCCGCGGAGACCCGTATGGGTTCCGGCAAAGGCGCCCTGGAATACTGGGTGGCCGTGGTCAAGCCGGGTCGCGTGTTGTTTGAAATTTCCGGGGTACCGGAGGAGATCGCCCGTGAGGCATTGCGTCTCGCAACGCACAAGTTGCCCTGCAAATGCAAGATCGTCTCGCGCGCAGACTTAGAAGGCGGTGAATCAAATGAAGTCAACTAATTATTTGAAGGAGTTACGGGAGGAGACCGTGGAGGGGCTGCAGGAACAGCTGGTGGCCGCGAAGAAAGAGCTCTTTAACCTGAGGTTCCAGAATGCGACGAACCAGTTGGATAATACCGCGAGGATCAAGGAAGTCCGCAAGAATATCGCGAGGATTCAGACGATTATCACTGAGAAGGCGAAAGAGTCTTAAGGAAAGGAGCAGAACCGTGGAAGGCAAGGAGAGAAATCTTAGGAAGACGCGCGTTGGCGTCGTGGTGAGCGACAAGATGCAAAAGACGATCGTCGTCGCCGTGAGGGACAACGTGAGGCATCCGCTTTATAATAAAATCGTGAAGAAGACATATAAGCTGAAGGCGCATGACGAGAACAACGAGTGCAGGATCGGCGATACGGTCAAGGTCATGGAGACCAGGCCCCTGTCCAAGGACAAGAGGTGGCGGCTCGTGGAAATCGTCGAGAGAGCGAAATAGAAGGAGGCGGTCAGCATGATTCAACAGGAAAGCAGACTGAAGGTAGCCGATAACACCGGTGCGAAAGAAATCCTCTGCATCCGCGTGATGGGCGGCTCCACGAGGAGATATGGGAATATCGGCGATATCATTACCGCTACGGTGAAAGATGCAACGCCAGGAGGCGTTGTCAAGAAGGGCGACATCGTCAAGGCGGTTATCGTGCGCACGAAGAAAGGGGCGCGCCGCAAGGACGGCTCCTACATCAAGTTTGACGAGAATGCGGCTGTGATCATCAAGGAGGACAAGACGCCGAGGGGCACGCGTATCTTTGGGCCGGTTGCGAGGGAGCTTCGCGAGAAGCAGTTCATGAAGATCGTCTCCCTTGCCCCGGAAGTATTATAGGAGGTCTAAGATGGCTACATTGAAGATAAAGAAAGGCGATATGGTAAAGGTTATCGCCGGGAGGGACAAGGGCAAAGAGGGCAAGGTCATTGCCGTGAACAGGAAGAAGGGCACCTTGCTGGTCGAAGGCGTCAACATCATCACCAAGCATGTGAAGCCGAGCGTGGCGAATCAGCAGGGCGGCATCATCCACCAGGAAGGGCCGATCCACATTTCCAATGTCATGTATCTCCATAAGGGCAAGCCAACCAGGATAGGGTTCAAGTTCGAGGGGGACAGGAAAGTCCGTTTCGCCAAATCTACCGGCGAAGTGATTGATTGATAATTAACAGAGGAGAGGAGGGCCATTCAGTTGAGCAGCAGATTAAAGGAAGCATATCAGAATGAGATCGTAGATGCCCTGATGAAGAAATTTGGATATAAGAATATCATGCAGGTGCCGAAGCTGGAGAAGATCGTGATCAACATGGGCATTGGGGAAGCGAAGGAGAATGTGAAGATCCTGGACTCGGCATCCAATGACCTGCAGCTGATCACCGGCCAGAAGCCTGTGATCACCAAGGCGAAGCGCTCCATAGCGAACTTCAAGATCCGCGAGGGGATGCCGATCGGGTGCAAGGTGACGCTGCGGGGCTCTAAGATGTACGAGTTCATGGATCGCTTGATTAACCTCGCCCTGCCGCGCGTGCGCGACTTTCGCGGCGTGAACCCGAACGCGTTCGACGGGCGCGGCAATTATGCCCTCGGCATCAAGGAGCAGCTGATTTTCCCGGAGATAGAGTATGACAAGATTGACAAGATCCGCGGGATGGACGTCATTTTCGTGACGACGGCGAAGACGGACGAGGAGGCCCGCGAGTTGCTGGCGCAGTTTAAGATGCCATTTGCGAAACAATAATTAAGGAGGGAATTTCAATGGCAAAGAAATCAATGAAAGTGAAGCAGCAGCGCAAGCAGAAATTCTCTACGAGGGAATACAACCGCTGCAGGATTTGCGGGCGTCCGCACGCATATTTGAGAAAATACGGAATTTGCAGGATCTGCTTCCGTGAATTGGCATACAAGGGCCAGATCCCGGGAGTGAAGAAGGCAAGCTGGTAATCCTAGGCGCGGACGGGGCTCCCATGAGAAAAAACAGGAGGAGAATATATCATGACAATGAGTGATCCAATCGCAGATATGCTTACAAGGATACGTAACGCGAATACTGCAAAACATGATACGGTAGACATCCCATCTTCCAAGATGAAAGTGGCCATCGCGGATATTCTCGTAAAAGAAGGGTATATAGCGAAATATGACATCATACAGGATGGCGCCTTCAAGACAATCCGTGTGACCTTAAAATATGGCAAGGACAAGAACGAGAAAATCATTACCGGCCTGAAGAGGATTTCCAAGCCGGGCCTTCGCATTTACGTGGGCAAGGATGAGGTGCCCAAGGTGCTTGGCGGCCTGGGGATCGCGATCCTCTCCACGAACCAGGGCATCATCACGGACAAGGAAGCGAGGAAGCTGGCGGTAGGCGGCGAGGTGCTCGCTTACGTTTGGTGATGGGCGGGCGATAAGAAAGCAAGCCCGAGGGATCAGGCGGAATAGATAGATAAGGCAAGGTAGCAAGCGTAAGAAACAAGCGTAAGAAACAAGCGTAGGAAACAAGCGTAAGGAAAAACAAGAAGAAGA
>CAZOLD010000018.1:4320-7872 GCA_964580595.1 uncultured Eubacterium sp. | reverse complement strand
AGAAATAAGAAATAGAAATAAAGCATAAAAGAAATAAGCTGAAAAAGTTTAAGAACCAGAGGGAAAGATTAGGAGGTACGGGCATGTCACGGATAGGAAGAATGCCAATCGCGGTGCCCGCCGGCGTAACGGTGGACATTGCAGAAAATAACCATGTGACGGTAAAAGGGCCGAAAGGCACGCTGGAGCGGACGCTCCCGCAGGAGATGGAGATCAAGATGGAAGGCTCCACGGTAACGGTATCCAGGCCGAATGACTTGAAGAAGATGAAGTCCTTGCACGGCCTCACGAGGACGCTGATCAACAACATGGTCATCGGCGTGACGGAAGGGTACAAGAAGGAGCTGGAAGTGAACGGCGTAGGATACAGGGCGTCAAAGTCCGGCAAGGTGCTGACGCTGAACCTGGGCTTCTCGCACCCGGTCACGATGACGGATCCGGAAGGGCTGGAGTCTAAGGTGGACGGGAACAAAATCACCGTCACGGGCATCGACAAGGAGAAGGTGGGCCAGTATGCCGCGGAGATTCGCGACAAGAAGCGGCCCGAGCCTTACAAGGGCAAGGGCATCAAGTATGCCGATGAGGTGATCCGCCGCAAGGTCGGCAAGGCCGGCAAGAAGTAATGGAGGGAGGAACAGGAAATGATTAAGAAGAAAACGAGAGCAGAAGTCCGAACCAAAAAGCATAAGCGAATCCGCAACCGTTTCTCCGGCACGCCCGATAGGCCGCGCCTTGCCGTCTTTCGGAGCAACAACCATATGTACGCGCAGATCATAGACGATACGGTGGGCCATACCCTCGTGTCCGCCTCCACGCTCCAGAAGGAAGTGAGCGCAGAGCTTGAGAAGACCAATAACGTAGAGGCAGCCTCGCACCTTGGCACGGTGATCGCGAAGAGGGCGCTTGAGAAGGGGATTACGAAAGTCGTCTTTGACAGGGGCGGCTATATCTACCATGGGAAAGTCCAGGCGTTGGCTGACGCGGCGAGGGAAGCCGGGTTAGAGTTTTGATAGGAGGAGACAGGCACATGAAACGTACAATTATTGATACGAGCCAGATGGAATTGACAGAAAAAGTGGTGGCCATCAAGCGCGTCACGAAGGTCGTCAAGGGCGGCCGGAACATGCGTTTCACGGCCCTCGTGGTCGTGGGTGACGGGAATGGCCATGTCGGCGCGGGCCTGGGGAAGGCAACCGAGATCCCGGAGGCGATCCGCAAGGGGAAGGAGGACGCGGCGAAGCACTTGATTTCCGTGAATCTGGACTCGAACAGCAGCATCACGCATGACATCATCGGGAAGCATACCGGGGCCTGCGTCCTGTTAAAGAGGGCACCCGAAGGTACCGGCGTGATCGCGGGCGGCCCCGCGCGAAGCGTCTGCGAGATGGCGGGGATTAAGAACATACGTACCAAGTCTTTGGGATCCAATAACAAGCAGAACGTGGTGCTTGCCACGATTTCCGCCCTAAGCCAGCTGAAATCCCCGGAAGAGGTGGCAAGGCTGCGCGGGAAATCCGTGGAAGAGATACTTGTGTAAGGAGGGAATGGAAGATGGCAGGCAGATTAAAGATTACGCTGATAAAATCCACAATCGGGGCGGTTCCTAAGAACCGCAAGACCGTGGCGGCCTTAGGCCTCAGGAAGCTCAACCATTCCGTCGAGATGCCGGACAACCCCTCCGTCCGCGGGATGATCCAGCGGGTCCGCCACATGGTGAAAGTAGAGGAAATATAACGATGCAGGAAAGGTCGGGGGCGTTCGCCGCCCTGACCGTAACGGAGAGATAAGGAGGTGTCACGATGGACTTATCAAATTTAAGTCCGGCGGCCGGCTCAACGCATAACAGGTTCCGGAGAGGCCGCGGGCATGGTTCAGGAAATGGCAAGACGGCAGGCAAGGGGCATAAGGGGCAGAAGGCGCGTTCCGGATCGCCGAGGCCCGGGTTCGAGGGCGGCCAGATGCCGCTGTACCGGAGGATCCCGAAGCGCGGTTTTACGAACAGGAACGCGAAGGATATCGTTGCCATCAACGTGAAGGAGCTGGAAGTCTTTGACGAAGGCTCTGTCGTCACGATTGATGATTTAATCGAGCGGAGAATCATTAAGAACCCGAGGGATGGCGTGAAGATTCTTGGAAAAGGGGACCTGACCAAGAAACTTACCGTGCAGGTGAATGCCTTTAGCGCGGGAGCCAGGGAGAAGATCGAGGCCCTTGGCGGAAAAGCAGAGGTGATTTGATGCTTGAGACAGTCCGTAACGCATTTAGGATAAAGGACATCAGAAACCGGATATTCTATACCTTGTTCATGCTGGTCGTCGTCCGCCTGGGTTCGCAGATTCCGCTCCCGGGCGTCAAAGGGGATTTGATCATGAACTGGTTTGCGAACCAGGACGCTGAAGCCTTGAACTTTTTCGATGCGATTACCGGTGGGTCGTTTGAGCAAATGTCGATATTCGCCTTGAATATCACGCCTTATATCACATCCTCCATCATCATGCAGCTTCTTACGATCGCGATCCCGAAGCTGGAGGAGATGCAGAAGGAAGGCGAGGATGGCAGGAAGAAGATCATGGAGATCACGCGTTACGTGACCGTGGCCCTCGCGCTGTTGCAGTCTGTCGCGATGGCCATCGGTTTCGGGCGGAGCGGGTACCTGGAGGCCTATGACGCGCTCCACGTGATCGTGATGGTCGCGGGCTTGACCGCCGGTTCCGCGGTCTTGATGTGGATCGGCGAGCGGATTACGGAGAGGGGCGTGGGCAACGGCATTTCCATCGTGCTCACGATCAACATCATTTCGCGTATTCCGGAAGATTTGATGACGCTATACACGAAGTTCATCCAGGACGCGTCGAACGTCGGGAACGCCATAATCGCGAGCGTCGTCATCCTGGCGATCATTTTAGTGACGGTCGTTTTCGTCATCATCCTCCAGGACGGGGAGCGCAAGATCCCGGTGCAGTACAGCAAGAAGATACAGGGGCGCAGGCAGGTGGGCGGCCAGTCTACCTACATCCCGCTGAAGGTGAACACGGCGGGCGTCATCCCCGTGATTTTCGCGCAATCCATCATGCAGTTCCCGGTCGTCATCGCGACGATTTTAGGGAAGGGGAACGGCACGGGCATCGGCAGCCAGATCCTAAGAGGGCTGTCGCAGTCGAACTGGTGCAACCCGAACCAGCCGGTTTACAGCATTGGGCTGCTGGTATACATCGTGCTGATTATCGCTTTCGCGTATTTCTACACGTCCATTACGTTCAACCCGTTGGAGATCGCGAACAACATGAAGCGGCAGGGCGGGTTCATACCGGGCATCCGGCCGGGGAAGCCGACCAGCGACTACCTGCAGAAGATTTTGAACTACATCATATTCATCGGCGCGGCCGGCTTGACGATCGTGACGGTGATCCCCATTTTCTTCAATGGGGTGTTTAACGCGGACGTATCCTTCGGCGGGACATCCATCATCATCGTCGTGGGCGTCATCATCGAGACGCTCAAGCAGATTGAGTCCCAGATGCTGGTACGTTATTACAAAGGATTTTTGAGCTA
>CAZOLD010000018.1:0-4220 GCA_964580595.1 uncultured Eubacterium sp. | reverse complement strand
GATCGAGAAGGAGGTCTCGTTATGAAGATAATCATGTTAGGCGCGCCGGGCGCCGGGAAAGGGACGCAGGCGAAGCAGATCGCGGATAAGTACGGTATCCCGCATATTTCCACGGGAGACATTTTCCGCGCGAATTTAAAAGCTGGCACGGAACTCGGGAAAAAAGCGAAGGAATACATGGACAAAGGCCTCCTGGTGCCGGACGACCTGACCTGCGACCTCGTGATGGACCGCATCGCGCAGGACGACTGCAAGAACGGGTTCGTGCTGGACGGCTTCCCGCGCACCATCCCGCAGGCCGAGGCGCTTGACGCCGCCTTGGGGAAAATCCATGAGAAGATGGATTATGCCATCGACGTCGACGTGCCGGACGAGAATATCGTGAGCCGGATGGCCGGCAGGCGCGCCTGCCCGAATTGCGGCGCCACATACCATATCGTGTCCGTTCCGACGAAAGTCGAGGGGATTTGCGACCGCTGCGGCAGCCAGGTCGTGCTGCGCGACGACGACAAGCCGGAGACCGTGAAGAAGCGCCTGGACGTCTACCATACCCAGACGCAGCCGCTGATTGAGTATTACCAGAAACAGGGCATCTTGAAGAGCGTAGATGGGACCCGCCCCATGGAAGAGGTATTCGGCTCCATCGTGGAAATCTTAGGAGCGTAGCCGTATGTCAGTGACAATTAAGACCGCAAGGGAAATCGAGCTGATGAGGGCCGCTGGCAAGATCCTTGCGAAAGTACACGAGAACCTGGCCAGGGAATTGCGGGAGGGCATCACGACGGCGGAGCTTGACCGCATTGGCGAGGAAATCATACGCAGCTACGGATGCGAGCCTTCCTTCAAGAATTACAACGGCTATCCCGCGTCCGTGTGCATTTCCATCAACGACGAAGTCGTGCATGGCATCCCCAGCAAGAAGCGGCACGTGAGGGAAGGAGACATCGTGAGCTTCGACATCGGCGTGATCTACAAGGGATACCATTCGGACGCCGCTCGGACGCATGGCGTGGGCGAGGTATCGGAAGAAGCGCGGCTCCTAATGGAGCGGACGCGCCAATGCTTCTTCGAGGGAATCAAATACGCGAGGGAGGGGAACCACCTCCATAAGATTTCCAACGCGATCGCGGCTTACGCGGAGAGCTTCGGCTATGGCGTGGTGCGCGACCTTGTGGGGCACGGCATCGGCACGCATTTGCACGAGGACCCGCAGATTCCGAATTACACGCAAAAGAGCAGGGGCGTGCGCCTGCGCGCGGGCATGACCCTGGCAATCGAGCCCATGATTAACGCGGGGCGGTATGAAGTGGAATGGGAGGACGACGACTGGACCGTCGTGACGCAGGATGGCTCGCTCTCCTCGCATTACGAGAACACGATCCTCATCACGGACGGGGACCCGGAGATCCTGACCTTGACGGAGAGCGAGATTGCGGACGGTTTGGGATGACGGCGTGGGATCTCCGTCCCTTACGTCCCGCCGAGCGCGGGCGGGGGCGGCGGATTCCCATGTATTTTCGGGCCGGCGCCGCGAGAGCGCGGCAAGGCCATGGGCAAGGAGAGTCGCGGGATGGGGCTTAGGTTAGCGGTTTCTAAGTCCGGCCATGACAAGGGAAGCATATACGTGATCCTGAGGGAAGAGGCCGGGGTGGTATACTTAGCGGATGGGAAGAGGCGGACGACAAAGACGCCGAAAAAGAAGAATAAGAAGCATGTCCAGGCAATCACGCATATACCGGAAGAGGTCGCCGGGGTGTTCGGGAAAGGGGAATTTGAGGACGGGAATTTCCGGGACACGGAGATTCAAAGGGCCATCAAGCTGTACCGGGCGAAAATTTCCGGGGACGGGGAAGGGCAAGGCCTGGATTGCGGGAGGATAGAGAATGTCGAAAGCGGATGTAATTGAAGTGGAAGGAATTGTGGTCGAGAAGCTGCCGAACGCGATGTTCCGGGTGGAACTGGAGAACAAGCATCAGATTCTGGCCCATATCAGCGGAAAGCTCCGGATGAATTTCATCCGGATCCTGCCGGGGGATAAAGTGACGGTCGAGATGTCCCCTTATGACCTGACAAAGGGAAGGATTATCTGGAGGGACAAATAGGGCGGCGCCAGGCCGCGCTGGGTCGAAATCCGAAATATTGTCATGCGGGGAGGACTGTGCTATACTTGGAATCAGATGGAGCGTCTCGGGCGAAAAATTTGGGGGAAGCTGTTATTTTTTGTGGGGAAAATGCCGAAAATATTCGTAAACGGCGTAGCGGAAAATAATGCGATTCAATTCGGGCAGGGAGGGAATGGACTATGAAGAGGGAAGCAGCCAAGAGGGCGATATCGTGGATTTTAAGTTTATGCATGGTTGCCGGCCTGGTGGATTGGCCGGCCCTCACGGCACAGGCGGCTGAGGAGGACATTGAGATTGAGGAGATCTCGCTTGACAAGCAGGTAGCCACGTACGATGCCGGGCAGCCGGTGGATCCGGGAGTCAAGGTGAGCGGAGTATACGCTGATTCCCGGGAGCCGGTGGAAGAGGTTCCCTCTGACCGCTATGAGCTGTCCTATGAACCCGACCCCGTGAATGTTGGGAGGATATGGGTGACAGCCAACGGGAAACAGGAAAAGGGCTGCACCGGCACGGCGGGGCCGACCATGTTCATGATCGTGCCGAAGGATATCAACGAGTGCGAGATTGCGGAGATCACGGGCAAGGCGATGGTGGCGGGGATTGACCCGAACATGGTGATCCAGGAAGGTGACGTCGTCATCAAGGATACGCCCAGCTCCGGGGGGGATCCCAGGGGGCTGGTCAAAGGGAATGATTATACCTATACGGTGGAGGTGGACACGGCTAATACCAGCGGGATCCAGAACGGGACGCTGACTGTGACGGGCATAGGGAATTACACAGGCACTGCCACCAAGAAGTTTGACGTCGAGATCCTGGATCCCGCGAATTTGACGTTTGACATTGGTGCCGATGTGGTGGCATATTATGCTGGGAAGGACGTTCCCGTGACTTTGTCGGATAAGCAGATCCAGAACGTGAAATATAAGGAAGTCCTGCTGAAGCAAGGGGAGGAGTATGAGGTAAAGTATTCGGACAATACGCGCGCGGGCAAGGCGAAGGTCTGGATCGAGGGGAAAGGGAAATACTATGGCCTGAAATCCGCGGAAAAGGAATTCACTGTCACAAAGTTTATGGATGATCAACATTACAAGGATAAGCCGGATGAGCAGATCACGGTGGATCCCATCACTCTCCCCTACGCCGGTGCCGGAAAGAAGACGCGTCCTACCGCCGCGGATATCCACGTCAAGGATCCGGATTACAAGGACGACCCCGAAAACTGGGAGCTGAAAATGGGGGAGGACTATGAGATCATCGAGGAATCCTATGAGAATGACGACGTGATCACGGAGATTCCCGCGAAGCTGCCGCAAGGCAAGAAGCCGGAGGATTACATGGGGTCATTCGTGATCCAGGCGAAGGCCAACAGTGGCTACAAGGGCCTTCGGGAGGTCTTCTATACGATCACGGCTCCCGTGCTGACGGAGGGCATGATCGAGCTTGACGCCTCGGGTTATGTGTATGACGGCGTGACGGACTGGCTGGAGAAAGCGGCCCAGGATTTGAAGGTAGTCAGCGGCGACGAGGAATATATCAAGGACGAAGACTATACGGTATCCTATCCAGAGGGGTCGGCAGGCGTCAATGCCGGGACTTACACGATCACCGTGACTCCGACCCCGGGCGGCAGGCTTTTAGGCGATCCCGTCCAGAAGAAAATCACGGTCGCGCCGCTGAACCTTTCGGATTCCAACATTGCGATCGAGTTGGCGAATCGCGACGAGGAGCATATTTACAATGGCAAGCCGCAGACCACGCAGGTCAAGCTGACGCATACGCTCCAGGGCGATAAGGCCGGGCAGACCGTCGAACTCAAGGCGGGGATAGATTATGAAAGCGCGTTGAAATACGAGAACAACACAAACGCCGGCACCGCGACGGCATGGGCCGTCGGGAAGGGGAACTATACGGGGGAGTCCCGGAAGGTTGAGTTTGTTATTGACCAATATGAGCTGACAGACGGCAATACGGAAATCACGAATTTCAAGGACTCGATGGAATACACGGGGCGGGTATTGGAGCAGAAGTTCAGCATCCGCTGCCTGGATACGGAGTCGCTGGACGTGGTAGAGGACTATGAGGTGGTGTACGCGC
>CAZOLD010000017.1:16300-16859 GCA_964580595.1 uncultured Eubacterium sp. | reverse complement strand
GCGCGGCCATCTCCTTCCTTCACGCGGGAGCGCCAGATTTTCAAGGTTTTCCCCCGCAGGCTCGTATAGGCGCTAGGCCAAGGGTTGAGCCCCCGGACCAAGCGCTCAATCTGAATGGCGTCCGCCGACCAGTCAATCCTCCCGTCCCGCTTTTTGATGACGTGCGTATAGGTCGCCTCCTCGCCGTCTTGCGGCTCATAGGCGGCGGTCCCGTCCTCGATGGCCGCAAGGGCGCGGACGCAAAGAGACGCGCCCGCCTGCGCGAGCTTGTCAAAAAGGATCCCTCCCGTGTCCTCCGGGCCGATCGGGACCTCCTCTTGCAGGATGATATCCCCGGTATCCATCCCCTCGTCCATCCGCATCGCGGTCACCCCGGTAACCTCCTCCCCCTTTAGGATAGCCGCCTGGATCGGGGAGGCGCCGCGGTATTTCGGCAGCAGCGAGGCATGGATGTTGACGCAGCAAAACCGGGGCATCTCTAAGATTTCCTTTGGCAAAATATGCCCGAACGCCGCAACGACGAAGGCGTCCGGGGCATACTCCGCCAAAAGCTCGACGC
>CAZOLD010000017.1:0-16290 GCA_964580595.1 uncultured Eubacterium sp. | reverse complement strand
GGGCTGGTACGCCGCGATGCCATGAGAGGCCGCCGTCTCCTTCACCGGGGGGGATTGCATGGCCTTCCCCCTCCCCTTCGGCTTGTCCGGCTGTGTCACGGCCAGCAGGATCTCGTGCCCCTCTTTAATCAGGCGCTCTAAGATCACCGCCGCGAAGTCCGGCGTGCCCATAAAAATCAATCTCATCCCTGCTCTTCCTCCCCGCCCGCGTCATGCAATCCGCCTTCTACTTTTTCCACGTACATATGCCCGTCAAGGTGGTCCATCTCATGGCAGACCGCCCGGGCCAGCAAGTCCCGCGCCTCCATCTCGAACCGCTCCATCTTCTCGTCGTAAGCCTCGATCCTCACATAAGTCGGCCTGCGCACCATGCCCACCTTCCCCGGGAGGCTGAGGCATCCCTCGTCCTCTAGGCTCTCGCCGCTCGACTCTAAGAGCTTAGGATTGATAAGCACGATGGGTCCTTCCCCGATATCCACGACCGCCGCGCGCTTTAGCACGCCGACCTGGGGCGCGGCTAGGCCCACGCCGTCCGCGTCATACATGGTCTCTAGCATATCGTCCACCAGGTTTCGTATCTTCGGGGTCATCTCCTTGACCTCCCTGCAGGGCTTCTCCAATATCTTGTCGCCCAGCTGGCGTATCTTCCTTAACGCCATCACTTCCTCCTTCCCGGCGTCCCAAAGCGCCATGAGCTCTCCATAACCGTTCCCCGATGCCGGGGCAAAAGCCGCGAATCGCGGCAGGATGCGCGGCTTTTGCCCCGGCGCCGTTCAATACAGGCTGCCGATCGGGTCAAAGTCAAATTGCACCGCCACGCTCGAAAACTCCCTGTGGGCGTTCACGAAACGCTCCAGCGCGTCCTTGACCTTCACCAGCATGCCGTAATCGCCATGCTTGAAATAAACCACTTTCTTGTAAATGTCCTTGACCTTCGCCACGGCCGCGTTCGCGGGCCCAATCACGGCAAGCCCCGGAAGCTTCCCCCCTTCCACGGCGCCGCGGACCTTCTTGGCCAGGAGCTCCGCGCTGAGCGAGGCCGTCATCTCGTCGCGCGAGGCCGCGACCATCACCATCATATGGCCGCAGGGCGGGTAGCGCATCATCTCGCGGTACCGAATCTCCGTCTCGTAAAAAGCGCGGTAATCCTGCCTCTGCGCAAGCTCGATCGCGTAATGCCCCGGGTCATAGGACTGGATCACCACCTCGCCCGGATGCCTGCCCCTCCCCGCGCGGCCCGCCGCCTGCACTAAGAGCTGGAACGTGCGCTCCGCCGCGTGAAACTCGCCCGTGTGCAAGGACATGTCCGCCGCTAAGACGCCGACTAGCGTCACGTCCGGGAAATCATGCCCTTTCACGATCATCTGCGTCCCGATCAGGATATCCGCCTCGTGATTGGAGAAGGCGGACAGGATCTGCTCATACCCTTCCTTTTTCCTGGTCGTGTCAAAGTCCATCCGCAAAAGGCGCGCCTGCGGGAACCTTTTCCCCACGATCTCCTCGATCTTCTGCGTGCCTGCCCGAAAGCCGCTGATATATTTTGAGCCGCATTCCGGGCAGACAGCCGGCTGCGCCTCCTCGTAACCGCAATAATGGCAGACCAGGCGCCCGCCGCCGTGCTGGCTTAGGGAAACGTCGCAATGAGGGCAGCGCGGAACGTATCCGCAGCTCCTGCAGGAAACGAAGCCCGCCAATCCCCTGCGGTTTAAAAAAAGCATGGCCTGCTGGCGCTTCCCCAGCCGGTCCTCCAAAAGCTCCTGCAGGCGGCCACTCAAAATCGAGCGGTTCCCCTTCTTTAGCTCCTCGCGCATGTCCACCGTCTCGCATGAGGGGAGCGGCTTGTCCTCAATCCGCCGCGAAAGCTCTAAGAGCACGTACTCGCCGCGCAAGGCCGCGTGGTAGCTGTCCACCGAGGGGGTCGCCGACCCAAGGACGACGATCGCGCCCGCCATGGACGCCCTCTCTATCGCGGTCTCCCTCGCGTGGTAGCGGGGAACGCCCTCGTTCTTGTAGCTCGTCTCGTGCTCCTCGTCTAATATGATAACACCTAAATTTGAAAAAGGCGTGAACAAAGCGGACCTAGGGCCTATCATGACGTCTAAGTCCCCATTCTTCGCCCGCTCAAACTGATCATACCGCTCCCCCGCCGACATTTTGGAGTTTAAGACGGATACGCGGTCCCCGAACCTCTGGTAGAAACGCCGCACGGCCTGGTAGGTCAGCGCGATTTCGGGCACCAGCACGATAGCCTGCTTCCCCGCCTTCACGACCCGGTCAATCAGCTCAATGTAAACCGCCGTCTTGCCGCTCCCCGTCACGCCATAGAGCAGGTATGTCTGCCGCTTCCCGCTCTCCCAGTCTCCCCAAATCCGGTCCACGGCGGCCTGCTGCCCCTCGTTCAAGGCAGGCTTCCTGCCCGTGCGCCGAATCTGCCCATAAGGGTTCCGGTAGAGCCTGCGCTCCTCGATTTCCAGGATGCCCATCTGGGACAGGGCGCGGATCACCTGGGAGGATATGCCCATCTTCCCCGTCAGTTCCCGGTACGGCACGGTATCCCGGCCCATCAAGGCGGAGAGCAGCCTGGCCCGCGCGACATGGTGCTTTTTCTCAAACTGCGCCAGCTGCTCTTTCGCCTGATCCTCATCCAGCAGGAGCCTCACGAAACGCTCCTGTTTCTCCCTCGCCTTCTGCTTGACCGGGAGCACGGACTTCAGGGCCTGGTTCATCGTCCCGCCGTAATTGCTCCGCATCCAGCCCGCGAGCGCGATCAGCTGGGATTCCACCGGGACGCTCCCTTCCTTCACCGCCGTGATCTCCTTAAGCTTGCCCTCCTCGCACTCCCTCACGTCCGTGAGCTCCACGACAAACCCGTCCGCCTGACGGCTGCCAAAAGGGATTTCCACCTGCATCCCGACCTCCAGCGCACCCTTTAGCCGCTCCGGGATCCGGTATTGGAATTCCTTATCCAGTTTTTCCTGCGAAATGCCTATAATGACATTGGCATATTCCGCCATGCGCTCCCACCTGCACTTTCCTCCGTTATCCCGCGGCATCCATCCCCCAAGGACGCGGGAACCGGCCGCCGGCTCCCCGGCGAAATCCCCGGCACGGTTACTCCGCCCCGTTTTGTTTGGACAGGCTGATCACGGCCTCCCTTATCAGCTCCCTCTCGTCCATGTGGTATTTCTTCCCGTTGATCTCCTGGTAATCCTCATGGCCCTTCCCGGCAAGCACGATGATGTCCCCCGGCCGCCCATGCCCTATCACGTACCGGATGGCCTCCTTCCTGTCTGCAATCTCCACGTAGCGCCCATCCGTCCTGCCGATTCCTTCCTTGATGTCGTCGATGATGGCCTGCGGGTCCTCCCGCCTCGGGTTGTCCGAGGTGATTACGGTCAAATCCGCCAATTTCCCCGAGACCTCTCCCATCTCATAGCGGCGCAGCTTCGAGCGGTTGCCCCCGCACCCGAAAAGACAGACCAGGCGCCCCGGATCATATTCCCGCAGCGTCTCTAAGAGGCTTTGCAGGCTCATGGCATTATGGGCATAGTCAATCAGCAGGGTGAACTCATCCGACACCTTCACCATCTCGATGCGCCCCTTCACCTTCGTCTCGCGCAACGACAGCCGGATATCCTCGTCGCTTACCCCAAAATGCCTGCAGGCGGCGATGGCGGCAAGGGAATTGTAGATGCTGAATTTCCCCGGCATGCCGACTTCCACATCAAGGCTCCCCGCCTCCCCGACGGCCTTATAGGCGACGCCCAGGCGCCCGGGGACCTTAACTAAGCGCTCGCCCTCGGCGCGCAGTCCCGCGTTCTCGGAAAACCCGAACGTCTCCAGCTCGCAGGAATGCCCTTCTAATACCTTTTCCCAATGCGGGTCATCGATATTCACGATGCCTATCTTGCATTGCCGGAACAGCTTTGCCTTGCACGCTAAATATTCCTCGAAAGACGCGTGCTCGTTTGGCCCGATATGGTCGGGCTCTATATTCGTGAAAATGCCAATCTCGAACCAAAACCCCGCCGTCCTGTGCATCATGAGGCCCTGGGAGGAGACTTCCATCACCGCGCACTCGCACCCGGCGTCCGCCATGCGCCGGAGGTATTCCTGCACGAGGTAGGACTCCGGCGTCGTGTTCTCCGCGGGGATGGACTCCTCCCCGATCACCGTCTCGATCGTGCCGATGAGGCCCGTCTTATGGCCCGCATGCTCTAAGATGGACTTTATCATGTACGTCGTCGTGGTCTTCCCCTTCGTGCCCGTCACGCCGATGACCTTAAGCTCCGACGCGGGATGGCAAAACCAGGCCGCGGACGCTAAGGCAAGGCCGTAGCGGGTATCCGCCGTCTTGACGACGGTCATGCCGCTTTCCCTGATTTCGGGGGAGGAATCCCCGTCCCATCCCGTGCTCGCTAAGATGGCCGCCGCGCCTTTCCCCGCCGCCTCGGGCGCGAAGGAATGGCCGTCCACGGACGCCCCCTCGATGCACACGAACAGGCAGCCCGCCACGATTTTCCGGGAGTCATATACGAGCGCGGTGATTTCCCGGTCCAAATCCCCCTGCGCGACGTCATAGTCCAGGCCTTCCAAGAGTGTCCTTAATTTCTCCATCGTCCTACCTCCTACCCTTGCGCGCGAAGGAAAATCAGCCCGAACGCGCCAATGCCGCAATTGCTAGAAACCGTGGCGGATGCTTTCTGCAGGACGACTTTCTCGAACTTGACGTACTTCCCCACTTCCTCCAAAAGCTCGTCCACCTGGTGCGCCGTGCATCCCGAATAAGTGAGAAACAAGATCCTGGTATCAATCTGCTTGCTGCCGCGCAGGATCTGCTTAATATATTTGCGGCTCGCCTTCCCCATGCTCCCGATCTCCATCCTCCAAGCGGACAGCTTGTCCCGGCTCATCCGGAGCACGGGCCTTAGGCTCAACGTCTGGCAGGCGCGGTAAACCGTGCGGCTCAGCTTCTCGTTCCGGTACAGGTTTTCCGTCGTCTGGACAATGAAGCTCGTGCTGACCCTCTTCTTGAAATCCTCCAGGTCGCGCAGAATCTCCGTCAGGCTCTTCCCCTCCTCCGCGAGGGACGCGGCATGGAGCGCCAAAAGGCCGTGGCCGCTGCTGATGTGCCCGGAATCCACGACCGACACGTTGTCAAAGCTCTTGCTGGCCGCGAGCGCGTTGGGATACGCGTCGCTCAAGGAGCGGGTCGCCGTGATATGCAAGACTTGCTCCGCGCCCTCTAGCGCGTTCGCGAAGAAATACTCGTATTCGGAAACCGGGGCCGCGATGGAGCGCGCGTAATTGCCCTCCTCCTTCAGGTAATCCAACAGGCTGTCCGAGGAAATCTCGAACAAATCGCGGAATCGGCCCTCCTTGGTGTGGATATACAGGTGCATCAGCTGGATCCGCATCCGTTCCAGCCAATCCCGCGGGAGGTCGCAGATGCAGTCCGCCGTGATGGCGATCCTGCGCTTCTTGACACGCGAGGACTGGCTGACCGCGTTTTCGGGCGCGTCCTGCTCGTCTTCGCCCTCGGACGTGATTTCCACGATTTCCGGCGGCAGGTATTTGATCAAGGCCGCCTCTAAGAGGGCCCCGTTGATGGGCTTTGCCAGGTACCCGTCGAACCCCATCTCCCGGTATGTCTGGTCCGCGTTGCTCATGACGTTCGCCGTAAGGGCGATCACGGGCGTCTTCTGGCAATATCCCTTCGCCTGGGAGCGGATCGCCTTTAGGGTCTCCTCCCCGTCCATGTCCGGCATCATATGGTCCATCAAAATCACGTGGTAGTGGTTCGCCGCCGTGAGCTTTAGGCATTCCTTGCCACTCTCCGCCGTGTCGACGACGACCTTCGTGCCGCGCATGAGCTTGACCGCCACCATCCGGTTCATGCTGTTGTCGTCCACCACCAGCACCCTGGCTTTCGGCGCCTGGAAGCTCTGCTTGTAGCGCGAGCGCTGGCTTAACTTCCGCTGCGCCTCGAAATTGATGACGCCGACCGGCGTCGCGCTCACAATCGGCTGCTCTAGCTCAACCGTGAACACCGATCCCTTGTGGTACACGCTGTCCACGGAAATCCGGCCGCCCATCATCTCCACTAGCTGCTTGGAGATCGTAAGCCCGAGCCCCGTGCCCTCGACGTGCCGGTTCTCCTTCTCGTCCACCCTCTTGAAGGAGCGGAACAGGTTGTCCAAATCCTCTTTCCTTATGCCGATCCCCGTGTCCTCGACCGATATGCGCAAGAGGACGGTATCCGCCGAGACCCGTTTCCCGCTCGCGGTAAGCGCGATGAACCCCTCCTTCGTATATTTCACGGCATTGGTCAGGATATTCGTGACGACCTGCTTGATCCTCACCTCGTCCCCGTAGAGCATGGACGGAATCTCGCGGTCAATGTTCACCTTGAACGCCAGGTTTTTCTGGTGCGCGCGGATCCAAATCAGGTTCACGATGTCGCTGAACATCACGCTGACCTCGTACTGGACCGGCACGATCTCCATTTTCCCGGACTCCAGCTTCGACAAATCCAGGATGTCGTTGATCGTCGTCAAAAGCATCTTGCTGGCGTTCTGGATATTGATGGAATTCTCCGCAATCTCGTCAGAAACGTTCTCCTCCCGCAGCGTCATCTCGTTCAGCCCGATAATCGTATTGATCGGCGTGCGGATCTCATGGCTCATATTAGCGAAGAACGTATCCTTCGAGCGGGCAATCCTCTCGATTTCCTCCTTCTGGCTCTCGATCGTCTCCCGGTCCCTCTGGTAGGTCCGTGTCTGGATCTTGAAGAAAGCGCCGATCATGCACCCGACGCACAGGAGCGTGACGAAGGAATCCGAAAAGCTGGAAATCCGGCTCGCGGGCGGCGAAATCGTGATTGGGAAATAATACGTGACGCCAAAAGTGATGCAAAAAGAAAGGATCGTCAGCGCGAGCGCGAGGTAGAATTCCTTCCCCTGGAACAGCAGGAAAATATAAATGATGCCCAGCACCATCCAGATGGACGTCCCGCTCTCCATCCCCGCGCTCGAGATGAAAATCATGGGGAACAGCACCACATTCAGCGCCAGGACCAGGATCCAGGAAGCCAGCCTCGTCTTGCGGAAGCGGATCGTGAGCACGAAGCAGATGCCGGAAACGATAAGCATCGCCAGAAGCGGGATCAGCATAAGGGAATCCGCGCCCAAAAGGACGCGCCCCATGCCGAGGATGGATGCCAGAAAGCCCAGCGCCATCCCGACCCGGACGAACCTCTCCTCCAGGCTAAGATCCTTGCCAAACAGAGCGCCAATCCTTGAACGTAATTTCTTCATTCCCCGATACCTGACCTTTCCTCCCAGGATCCCAGCGCGTCCAACGCGCCCAGAAAATCAAATTCATCCGCCTTGCCCCTTATTTCCTCCACCATGGCCCCTAGCCCAGGGATCCCCTCCCCCTCTTTCGCGAGGCCGCTTAATATCTCTTCCAATCCCTCGCTCTCATAGCAATTCAGCTTCTCTTGCAACTTCGCGAGCCAGGGCGCGATCCGCGCGGCGGGCCCTGCGCCGCCCGCGCCCTCTGTCCAGGCATTGCCCGCGCCTTCATTCCCGACGCCGCCAACACCATCCGTCCCGGCACCGCCCGCGCCATCCGTCCCGGCACCGCCAACGCCCTCTATCCCGGCGCCGCCAACGCCTTCCGTCCCGGCACCGCCAACGCCTTCCGTCCCGGCACCGCCAACGCCTTCCGTCCCGGCACCGCCAGACTCCCCTTCCGGCGCGTTCTCGCCCGAATCCTGCAAGGACCGCGCCATCCCTGGGTTCGCAAAGGCATTCTTATCTAGGACATCCGTAAGCCTGGCATACCGTTCCATGAACTCCTCGTGGTGGCCTAAGATATCCGGAATCCGGTTTTCCTTCCCCGCCATCTCCAGCTGCAGCGCCATCTCTCCTAAGTCGCCCGCGCCAATCCCCTTCAGGTTGCTCTTGAGCGCATGGATGGCGATCACGTAGTTCTTCCAGTCCTCCGCCTCGTACATCCGCGTGAGCTTCGCGCGGCGATCCGGCGCCTCCTCGCGGAAGATGGAAAGGATCTCCTGAAAGCCTTCCTTGTCGCCGCAGAAAGCGATTCCCGTCTCTACGTCGATCCCAGCCTTGCGAAGCTCTAAGAACGCCAAGCCCTCCTCATCCCGGCTAGGGCTTCCCGCCCCGCGTTCCACGGCTTCCTTATCATCCTCCCGCTTCCCCGCGTCGTCTGCCGCCTCGCGCCCCGCGGGCACCCCTCCTTCCATCCCGCCTTCCACGGGAATCTGCTTCTGCGGCAGGATATACCTGCGCAGCATCCGGTCTAGCACGCTGATCTCGATCGGCTTGGCGATGAAATCGTCAAACCCTTCCGACAGGAACATCTCCCTCGCGCCGCCGATGGCATTCGCCGTGAAGGCGATGACCTTGAGCGCCTGGAAATACAGCCCCGGCTTCTGGCGGATCCTCCGGAGCGTCTCCACGCCGTCCATCTCCGGCATCATATGGTCCAGGAAAACGCAGTCGAATTCCTGCTCGTCTAGCTTATCTAGCGCCTCGCGGCCGCTTGTGGCCGTCGTCACCTTAATCTGGTATGGCATCAATAGCCTGGCCATGACCTTTAGGTTCATCACGTTGTCGTCCACCACGAGCACATGCGCCTCCGGCGCGATGAAATGCTGGTGGGACGCGACGCTTACGACGTCGTCCTGCGTGGCTTTCTGCCCGTTGAACACGGCCGCGATGGACAGAACGGTAAACGGCTTGTAGATCCTTAGCATGTTCCCCCTGACCATGGCCCCCTGGTCATAATCCAAGATCAGGACGATGGTGACCTCCCCGGAAAGGCTGTCAAAAAACTTGCGGTCCTCGCAATACTCTTCCCAGCTGATGAAGATATGCGTGTAATTCTCCCGTTCCATCCGCCGCTTCAGCTCCGGCAGGGTCTTGCATATCCGGATCAATATCCCTAACTGGTCCACGACATGGCGGATGCACTTCTCATACCCCTCCCGGACGATGGAAAAGTTATATTTCTCCATGTTGATGTAGCACGCGGCGAAGATATTCTCCTTGTCCTTGATGGAGACGATCGGCGTCTCGTCTAGCACCTTCAGGGGCACCGTGAAAGAGAACTCGCTGCCCGCGCCAAGCTCGCTCTCCACGGAAAGGAAGCCCCCCATGCTCTTTACCAAGGCCTGCCCGATGGGAAGCCCCAGCCCGACGCCGCCGTTTTCCCGGTTGCGCTTCGAGTCCACCTGGGTGAAGCTCGTGAAAATCTTCTCTATGTCCCCCCTGGCGATCCCGATCCCGGAATCCCTGACGCTGACCAGAAGATTGATCCCGTATTCCTCTTTCCGCCCGCGAATCTCCAGGACGACGCCGCCCTCCTTCGTGAACTTGATCGCGTTGTCTAAAAGGTTCACGATGACGCGGC
This sequence comes from uncultured Eubacterium sp., assembly GCA_964580595.1. Classification (GTDB taxonomy): domain Bacteria; phylum Bacillota; class Clostridia; order Lachnospirales; family Lachnospiraceae; genus Petralouisia. The sequence continues at coordinate 6,849 of CAZOLD010000017.1, read as the reverse complement.
GGATTTTCTGCTCGTCCCCCAGAAGGTAGCTGGGCAGATCCGCGTCGCAATCCACGATCAATTCCAGCTTCTTGCCGTTCCCTAGCGTCAGCGCCATGTTGATGATATCCGTGACCGTGGACGTGATGTTGAACGGCTCCTCAGCTAAGGGCACGTCCCCCGTCTCGAGCTCCGAGAAATCCAGCATGTTGCTGACCGCGAAAAGGAGGTTACGCCCCGCGGTCTGGATGTCGATCACGTCCCTCCTGACCTCGACCGGGAGGTTCTCCTGCAAGATGGCCTCGCTAAGGCCGCAGACCGCGTTGACCGGAGTGCGGATCTCATGGGAGACGTTCGCCATGAAATCGTCCTTGCCCCGCTCCGCCGCCTCCAGCCACTTGATATTCTCCAAAAGCCGTTCCTGCGCGTCCCGCTGGATGCGTATCATGATCAGCATGATGGCGGAAAACGCATAGGTCGTGATGACGTGCAGCAGAGTGCGCAGCAAGCCGTACAAAGACAAGACGAGGATCGACCTCGCGATAAAAAAGTCGTACAAAAGGACAGCCGTGGACAGGAATATCCCGGCATAGACAATCCGCGGGATATAGAATGTCCCCAGCAAGACGATGATGGCCGACATCGTGCACATCATCGAGGTGAAATTATGCGGATGCGCCACGTAAATCGCAAAATCCAGCCACACGATGGCCGTATAGCATTTCGCCCGGAACTCGCTGTCCCTGTACTTCCTGGCGTAAATCCACCACCCGACGACGGCCGAGGCCACCATGGCCTCCTTCTCCAAAATCCCCCAGCCCAGCAATTGGGATGTGGCAAACATGAAGCACAAAAAAACCGTGAAGATCCCAAGCACGACCAGCTCTATCTTCCTGCGGACGGCGCCATCGCGAACATCCGTCTTGAAGTCTCTTTCTTCCAAATCCACGCCGCTCCTTTCTGCCGGGACTGCCCTATTCGATATTCAAGGCCTGCTTCAGCTGCGGGAGCATGTCCACGAAAACGTCGATGATGTCGGGGTCAAACTGCGTCCCCCTGCCCTCCGACATGATCTGCATGATACGCTCGATCGGGCGGATGGGCGGCTTGTAGCAGCGCTCCTCATACAAGGCGTCAAACACGTCCGCCACCGACATGATGCGCGCCGCTAAGGGAATCGCGTCCCCCGCGAGGCCGGTGGGATATCCCGTCCCGTCCCACCTCTCGTGATGGTACATCGCGATGTCCTGCGCGATCTGCACGTAGTGCTCGTCCTCCACGTCGCTGATGATCATGCGGATGATCTTCCTGCTGTACGTCGTGTGCAGCTTCATCAGCTCATATTCCTCTTCCGTCAGGCGCCCTGGCTTCTGCAGCACGGCATCAGGCACCTTGATCTTGCCCACGTCATGCAATGGCGCCGCCTTGCAGACATCCTCGATGAATTCCTCGGTCAGCTCGTCCGGAAACATGTTCCGTTTCTTTAGCTCCTCTAAAATCATGCGCACGTACGTCTGCGTGTTCTTGACGTGCTTCCCCGTGCTGCCGTCCCTGCTCTCGATAAGATTCGCCATCCCGACAATAACGGATTCCTGAATCTTGCTGACGCGCCTCGCGTTGCTCATGAGCTTTTCCGACTGCTCCTGCACCATGACCTCAAGCTTGTGGCGGTACTGCTCCAGCTCAATCGTCTTGTCCACGCGGCTTAACAGGACGTCCGGCACGAAAGGCTTCCCGACAAAATCCACCGCGCCCATCCGGAAGCACTTCACCTCCGTCTCCGTCGCGTTGTCCGCCGTCAGGAAAATCACGGGGACGTCCCTAGCCGCGTCCATCTCCCGGATCTTGCCCATCACCTGGAAGCCGTCCATCTCCGGCATGTTGATGTCCAGCAAAATCAAGTCGGGATGGTTGTTCTCCAAATATCTCAATGCCGCGGCGCCGGAATTGGCCGCGGCAATCCGGTAGGTGGGCGTAAGGATCTTCTGCGCACGCACCAAATTCGTCTTGTCGTCGTCAACGACCAACACAATGCTCTTCATCGGTCTCTCCCGCAGCGGCGGCGCGCCCGCGGCAGCCCCTGCCGCGCATGTCCCGCGCCCCGCGTCAATATCCGAACTCCCCCTCTAAGGACTCGTCATGCCTAACCCAGTCCTCCACGCTTATGACCCTGTAATTCTGCGCGTCGTCCCTGATATAAACCCTGGCGATCCCGGCATTGATGATCAGCCTCTTGCACATGGAGCAGCTGCTCGCGCGCTCGACATACCCTCCCGTCCCCATCTCAATCCCGACTAAGTACATCTCGGAATCCATCATGTTGTTCCGGGACGCGCTGATGATCGCGTTCGCCTCCGCGTGGACGCTGCGGCACAGCTCGTAGCGCTCCCCCCGCGGTATCCTCATCCGCTCCCTGACGCAGGTACCGATATCCGTGCAATTCTTCCGTCCCCGCGGCGCGCCGGAATACCCGGTGGAAATCACCTCGTCATTTTTCACGATGACCGCGCCATACCGCCTCCGCAGGCAAGTGCACCTCTGGGACACCACTTCCGCTAGGTCCAGGTAATAATTCGCCTTATCCCTGCGCCCGGCGCCGTTCTTTCCTTCCATAAGCACCCGTCCTTCCCAATGCGCCCGCGAAAGCCCCGCTCCCGGACGGCCCGGCCTTTGCCGCGGATGTCCTAAGCTCACGCGGAACAACTACGATTATACTATGTGTGGGAAGGAATTGCAAACGGAACGTGGGCAAAAGCCACGGACAGAAAAGCTCGATAAGCCGCTTTCGGCGGAACTTTGGGCAACAAAAAAAGCGATAGACGGGACTCGAACCCGCGGTCTCGACCTTGGCAAGGTCGCGCGTTACCAACTACGCCACTATCGCATGGATAAAATTCTACTACAATCTCAATTCCTTGTCAACTGATTTTTGAAAAATTCGACAAAAAGATGCTATGATTCACAGCCGTTCAGAGCAAGGAACTGGCTATGAATCATAACAAAAAGAGACGCGATGCCCCGCGCCGGGGACGCGGCGGCCCGTCACACCGCGATAATCACGCCCCCGTCGCTCGCGTAGAGGGTGCTGACGCCGGCCGTGTCCAGGATGAGGACATCCTTAAAATCCGCAAGCCCGCGCGCCTTTTCCGCCACTTTCCGCGCCCGCTCGGGGCAGTTGCAATGGGAGATTGCGAAGACCTTCCCTTGCGGGTCCTTTGTCTTGGCGACCATGTCCTCCACCATCTTGTCTAAGGCCTTCGACATGCCGCGCGCCTGCGCCAGCTGGCAGATGGTGCCCTCCCTCGTCCCGGCCATGATGGGCTTGATGTTCAGCGCGCCCGCCACGAAAGCCTTGATGTTGCTCAATCGCCCGTTTTTCCGGAGCGCGTCCAAGGACTCTAGCACGAACGACGTGTTCATCCCGTCCCGGAAGGCCTCCGCCTTGGCCACCACTTCCTCGAAGGGAAGGCCCGCCTCCTCGCACTCCCTGATCTTCCCGGCGATCAGCGTCTCCCCGATGGACGCCGACCTTGAGTCAAACACATGGACCTTCTTCCCCTCGTTCTCCTCCAGGAAAAGCTTCCTGCCCAGCTGCGCGCTGTTGTATGACCCGCTGAGCTGGGAGGAGAGAGTCACCGCGTACACGTGCTCCGCCTCGCAGTCAAAGGCCTTGCTGTACCGTTCCGGCGAGGGGCAGGTCGACTTCGGGCACTCCGGGCTTTCCTTCATCCTCCTTAAGAAATCCGCCTGGTCAAACGTCTCGTCGTCCACGATATGGAACCCGTCCACGAAAAGCTCCAGCGGGACCGACACGAAATGGCCGTCCTCCTTCCATTCCTCCGGCAGCTCCCCGCAACTGTCAACCACGATCCGATAGCTCATTCCCGCGCCCTCCTGATAATTTTGAAAATCCTATTTCCTCGTTATCGCAACCTTGTCACATAGTTTTCATTACTACGTAATGGTAACACAAACCCGCAGCTTTGGAAAGGGGTTATCCCAAAAATATCACGGGGCGGAAAAGCAGAAGCTGATTTCCTTCCATTCGTCGTCTACCATGTAATTGATCTCCTGGATCCCGGCACAGTAATCCGAGACGTGGCCTTCCTCGATAAAATAGCGGAACGCCCGTTCCTGCATCTGCCCGTCCAGGAAACGGAGCGTGATTGCCCGCCCCTGCTGCCACGCCTCCGCGAGCAGGGCGCCGATGCGGTCCGGCTCCCAGCCGACAATCTCATACCCCTCGCGCACGAAATAATTGTCCTCCGTCGCCGTGCACTCGGGCAGCTCCAGATCCGGGCCCGGGATATGGCCCTTTTGCATTTCCGCCGTCGTCATCGTCATGTAGTTGTAGTCGGTAAACGGCTTCTCCTCCCCCTCGCTGCTTTTATATCCGGCATTCCCCCACGTCGCGTCCATGTAATAATATTCCCCGTCCAGGCAAAGCAGGTTCCAGGCGTGCGCCTGTCCTAAGGCCGTTCCCGTGACAATCGCGCCCCGGACGCCCAGCTGCCCCATCAGGTATTGCACGGCGCACGCGTAACCCTGACAGACCGTCCGGCGCTTCAGGAAAACGCTGATGATGTTCTGGCAGTCCGCCGCGCCCTGGACGTATTCCGTGTTGTCCGCCAAAAGCTCATAGACGTATTTGGCCTTGTCGTAATCCGTATCGTTCACGGAAATCCCGGATAGCCACTCCTCCACGACCGCGTCAATCTCAGTCTGCGTATCCTCCCGCTCCTCCTTGGTCATCGTGTACTTTGGCGCGAACTCCAGGCTCACCAGCTCGCCGCCCTTCGTGTACTTCGTGAAAACATAGCCGTCCACCCAGAAGAGGCCGCCATAATCGCTGCATACCGCCGCGTAGGCGCGGCGCATCGCCCCCATGTCCATCGTGGAAAGCGTGATTTTCGCCGTATGGCTCAAAATGGCGGACAGCATCTCGTCATACACGAGCTGCACCTCGTCGGGCAGGCTCTCATACGCGTATTTCCCCACGGAAATCCGTTCCGGCTCCGGTCTCCCTAGCGTCTTATGCCCGACCGTGGGGGTCTTGGCCTGCCGCTGGTTCTCGTTCGACGGGACGCTCTCCGTCTCAAGCCTCGCGGCGGGATCCTCCCTGACGTCTTCCCTTGTGCCAAACGCCGCGTACCCGACGCAAAGCGCCGCTAAGCAAAACAGGATAATCGCCTTTCCCTTGTTTCTTCCCATGGCCGCCTCCCTCTCCGAATGCCCACAGCCAGGCTTATTCCTCTCCGGCGCTGTCACGCAAGAACTCCAGACGCTCCTTGATCTGCTTCTCATACCCGTTTTCCGTCGGCTCATAGAGCTTCAAGTCCGTCAGCCCGTCCGGCAGGTATTGCTGCCTCACGTAATGGTTCGGGAAATCATGCGCGTAAAGGTACCCAATCCCGCGCCCTAACTTCGCGGATCCCTTGTAATGGGAATCCCGCAAATGCGCCGGCACCGGGGCCGTCCTCACATCCTTCACCGTTTCCATCGCCCGGTCAATCGCGACGCAGGCCGCGTTGCTCTTTGGCGCGCCCGCCACGTAGGACGCCGCCTGGGAAAGGATGATCCGCGCCTCCGGCATCCCCACGCGCTCCACAGCCTGGGCGGCGCTCACCGCCACCGTCAGCGCCATCGGGTCCGCGTTCCCCACATCCTCCGAGGCGCAAATCATGATGCGCCTGGCGATGAACTTGACGTCTTCCCCCGCGTAAAGCATTTTCGCCAGGTAGTAGACCGCCGCGTCCGGATCCGATCCCCTCATGCTCTTGATGAACGCGGAAATCGTGTCATAATGGTTGTCCCCATCCTTGTCGTAGCTCACGACGCGCTTCTGGATGCACTCCGAGGCGACCGGTAGCGTGATGTGGATCTTGCCATTCTCATCCTTAGGCGTCGTCAAGATGCCCAGCTCTACCGCCGTCAGCGCCGCCCTCGCGTCCCCGTTCGCCACGTCCGCAAGGAAATCCCTCGCGTCCTCGTCTAGCACGGCATGGTAAGCCCCCATCCCTTTCTCCACGTCCGTGACGGCGCGCGTGAGGAGCTCCTTGATGTCGTCCTTTTCCAAAGGCTTCAGCTCAAAAATAACAGAACGAGACAGCAATGCCCCGTTCACTTCAAAATAAGGGTTCTCCGTCGTCGCCCCGATCAGGATGACGGTCCCGTCCTCCACGAACGGGAGAAGGTAATCCTGCTGCCCCTTGTTGAAGCGGTGGATCTCGTCGATGAACAGGATCGTCCTCCTCCCGTACATCCCCAGCCGCTCCTTCGCCTCCCTCACGACCCCTTCCATATCCTTCTTCCCCGCCGCCGTCGCGTTGATCTGGCAGAATTCCGCGCTCGTCGTGTTCGCGATGACCCTCGCGATCGTGGTCTTCCCGCTCCCCGGAGGCCCGTAAAATATCACGGAGCTTAGCTTGTCCGCCAGGATCGCCCGGTAAAGCATCCTGCCCTTCCCGATGATATGCTGCTGCCCCACGACCTCCTCCAGGCTCGTGGGACGCAGGCGGGTGGCCAGCGGAGCTTCCTTCTTCAGCTCTTCCTGACTCATGTATTCAAACAAATCCATGCCCGCTCCTTTCCGGCAGCCGCGTTTTCGCGCGTCGGTCCCGCTCCCTCACACGACATAATCCCTTAGGACGGGAACTCTGCCAAGCGCGGCGGATATGGCAAGCGATATCGCCGCCACCAGGATGAAAATAAGGGGGACGGACAGGAGCGGGGGAAATGACATCGTGTCCAGCCCGAACACCCTCTGCAAGACTTCAAGCACCATCGGATGCACCAGGTAAACCCCGAAGCTATGGCGGGACAATGCCAAAAGGACCTTCCCGCCGCGCTGCCGCCCGGCCCGCTCCCGCG
>CAZOLD010000016.1:12593-17542 GCA_964580595.1 uncultured Eubacterium sp. | reverse complement strand
CCTGCTGACCATCAACCAATTTTCCAAGAACCGCCGCTTCATCACCGGCAACCGGTGCGAGAAGGGGCTAGGGAAAGAGAAAAACAAGGAGCATGTCCCGAACCTGTTCGAATATAAGCTCAAGCGCGTTTTCGATTATGAGCCGCTCGATGAAGGGGAAGCCCCCCGCGGCACGGTCGGGATCCCGCGCGTCCTGAACTTTTATGAGAATTTCCCGTTCTGGGCCGTGTTTTTTAGGGAGCTTAAGTTCCGCGTCCTGCTCTCCCCGCAGTCCTCGCGGGCGATTTACGAGATGGGCATCGAGTCCATCCCCAGCGAGTCGGAGTGCTACCCCGCCAAGCTGGCGCACGGGCACGTCGCGTGGCTGATCCGCCAGGGCGTGGATTTTATTTTCTACCCGTGCATCCCGTACGAGAGGAATGAATTTTCCGACTCGAACAACCACTACAACTGCCCCATCGTCACTTCCTACGCGGAAAATATCAAGAACAACGTGGAGGAAATCACCTCGGGCAAGGCCCGGTTCCTAAACCCGTTCCTCTCTTTCTCCTCCGAGGAGACCCTGGCGGCCCGGCTGGAGCAGGTTTTCGGGGAGGAGTTTTCCATCCCCGCGCAGGAGGTCCGCGCCGCGGCCGGCGCCGCTTGGAAAGAGCTGGCCAGGACGAGGGAGGACGTCCGCCGCAAGGGGGAGGAGACCCTGAAGTACATGGAGGAGACGGGACGTCGCGGGATTGTCCTGGCGGGGCGCCCGTACCATGTTGACCCGGAAATCAACCATGGCATCCCGGACCTCATCAATTCCTACGGGATCGCGGTCCTGACGGAGGATTCCGTCTCCCACCTGCATGAGGTGGAGCGGCCCTTGCTCGTGATGGACCAATGGATGTACCATTCCAGGCTCTACGCGGCGGCGAATTACGTGAAGACAAGGGACGATCTGGACTTAATCCAGCTTAATTCTTTCGGATGCGGGCTGGACGCCGTCACGACGGATGAGGTCAGCGACATCCTGACCCATTCCGGCAAGATTTACACCTGCTTAAAAATCGACGAGGTGAACAACTTAGGCGCGGCGCGCATCCGCGTGCGCTCCCTCCTGTCCGCCCTGCGCGCGAAGGAAAAGCAGGGCGCGGCGCGCGACATCGTGCCATCTTCTTACGAGCGCGTGCCCTTCACGAAAGAGATGCGGAGGAATTACACCATCCTCTGCCCGCAGATGTCCCCCATCCATTTTGAGGTGATCCAGCCCGCCTTCCGCGCGTCCGGCTATGACTTGGTCGTGTTAGACAACGATGGGAAAGAAGCGGTGAACATGGGGCTTAAATATGTCAACAACGACGCGTGCTACCCTTCCCTGATGGTCGTCGGGCAGGTCATGGAGGCCATCCAATCCGGGAAATACGACCTTGACCGGATTGCCGTCATCATTACCCAGACGGGGGGCGGCTGCCGCGCCTCCAACTACATCGGCTTCATCCGCCGCGCGCTGATGAAGGCCGGGCACCCGGATATCCCGGTCATCTCCGTCAATTTGAGCGGCTTTGAGAAAAACCCCGGGTTCAAATTCACGATCCCGCTCATCCAAAGGGGGATATACGGGCTGATATTTGGCGACATTTTCATGCGCTGCCTCTACCGGACCCGTCCTTACGAGGCCGTGGAAGGGTCGGCGAACCGGCTCCACGAGCAATGGAAGGAAAAATGCATCGCATTCGTCTCCGCCAGCGGCGTGGTCTCCCACGGGGAGTTCAAGCGCCTCTGCCGCGAGATCATCCGCAGCTTTGACGAGCTGCCCTTAAGGGACATTGAGAAACCGAAAGTCGGGGTCGTGGGCGAGATCCTGGTGAAATTCCTCCCGGCGGCCAACAACCACCTGGTGGATTTGCTGGAATCCGAGGGGGCCGAGGTCGTCGTGCCGGACCTTACGGACTTTTTCCTCTATTGCTTCTACAACCAGAATTTCAAGCACGAGTACCTTGGCGAGAAAAAGTCGTCCGCCGCCAAGGCGAACCTGGCGATCCGCGCGCTGGAATGGGTGCGCAAGGCCGCCAGGGAGGCCTTTGAGGAGAGCGAGCGCTTCAACCCGCCCGCGCGGATCAGCAAGCTTGCGGAATATGCCGCGCCCATCGTGTCCGTGGGAAACCAGACCGGCGAAGGGTGGTTCCTGACCGGGGAGATGCTAGAGCTCATCCATTCGGGGACTAACAACATCGTATGCACGCAGCCGTTCGCCTGCCTCCCGAACCACGTGGCCGGCAAAGGCGTCATCAAGGAAATCCGCCACCGCTACCCGCTTTCCAACATCGTGGCGATTGACTACGACCCGGGCGCGTCCGAGGTAAACCAGCTGAACCGCATCAAGCTCATGCTCTCCACGGCGCAAAAGAACTTAAGAGCCGGGCAGGAAGAGGAAGAGCCGAAACAGGCCAACGCGGTGTAAGGCATCCAATCATTCTTGTTCGCGGGGCCGCGCGGATGGGTGATTTCGGGTCGCGATCTTAGGGCCCGTCATCCGGCAGGCCCGCGCCAGGATGGCCGTGGCGGATTTCGCAAAATGCATGCCCTGCATGTCAGAAGGGAAGGCTCGCCGCGACCCCCGCGGCGCCGCGCCTCACATGCGGTCTGGCGCATGGAAGCCCAGCATGTCGATGCAAATCTCCAGGACGCGCCGGGAAAGCTCCAAAAGTCGGATATATCCCGCCCGGACGCGCTCATCCTCCTCCGCTAAGATCTTCGTCTCGTGGTAGAAGCGGTTGAACGCGTTCGCCACGTCATACACGTAAGCGCACACCTTATGCGGCGCAAGCTCCTCGAACGCGTTTTCCAAAATGCCGTTGAATTTGCTTAGCTCCAACATCAGCTCCTTCTCGCTCTGTGAGCGCGCCGGCAGGATGGAAACCTCCCGCAAGGCCGCGCCGCTCTCTTTGTATTTTTTCAAGATGGACTTCATCCGGACGATGGTATACAGGATGTAAGGCCCCGTATTTCCCTCGAAAGAAGTGAACCGGTCGATGTCAAAAATATAGTCCTTGGACGCCTGGTTCGAGAGGTCCCCGTACTTGATGGCGGAAAGCGCGACGACCTTCGCCGTCTCCCGGCCCTCTTCCTCGTCCACGGTATGGTTGTCCGCGATTTTCTTGTACATTTCCTCCCGGACGCTGTCTAACAGGTATTCCAGGCGCATCACGCCGCCTTCCCTGGTCTTGAACGGCTTGCCGTCCTTGCCGTTCATCGTGCCGAAGCCAAGGAACGTAAGCTCTGTCTCCGGCTTCACTAAGCCTGTCTTCCTCGCGCAGCGGAAAATCTGCGTGAAATACAGTTCCTGCCTCTTATCCACCACGTAAATCATGGCGTCCGGGGAATAATCCCGCATGCGCCACACGATCGTCGCCAAATCCGTCGTGTTGTAAAGGGACGCGCCGTCGGACTTCAAGATCATGCAGGGCGGGATCTCCTTCGTGTCCGATTCCTCCTTCACGTCGACGACCAGCGCGCCGTCGCTTAGGTAGGCGAAGCCGTCGTCCTTCATCTTTTGCACCATGTCGGGGATAAAGGGCTGCGCGTCGGACTCCCCTTTCCACAAGTCGAAAGAGACGTCCAGCTCCTCGTAATTGCGCTTCAAGTCGGTGACGGAAACGTCCAAGATATGCCCCAGCAGCGCGCGGTACCCCTTCCGCCCTTGCTGCAGCTCGTACGTCGCCTGCATCGCGGCTTCCTTGTACGCCTCGTCCGACTTAGACTTCTCGCTCGCGGCCGGATAGATTTCCTCCAGCTGCGAAATCGTAAACGGCGGCTCTTTTGGGTACTCGCCCTCATAATTTTCGTCAAAATAAGGCAAATCCGGCTGCCGCTGCCGCAATTCCGTGATAATCAAGCCCATCTGCAGGCCCCAGTCCCCCAAATGCACGTCGCCTATCACGCGATGCCCCAAAAACCGGCCAATCCGCTTAATGCTCTCCCCGATGATGGCGGAGCGCAAATGCCCCACATGGAGGGGCTTCGCCACGTTCGGCCCGCCGTAATCGATGAGTATGGTTTTCGGCGATTCGCATCTCTCACAGCCCAGGCGCTCCTCGTCTTCTGACATTTCCTGCAAATATTCGGACAGGTACGCGGGGCTTAACTTCAAGTTCAAGAAGCCCGGCTTCACGGACGCCGCGGATTCAAACATCTCATTGCCCGACAGGCTCGCCGCCACCCTATCCGCGATCTGAAATGGCGCGCACCTGTATTCCTTCGCCGCCGCTAACGCCCCGTTGCACTGGAACTCGCAAAGGTCCGGGCGGTTCGATAACGATGCCTTCCCATACTTCCCGTCATATCCATTTTCCTCAAACGCGCGCGAAACCTGCGCACTGATGCTGTCTAATATTTTCTCCATGCCTGCTCCTTTGTCTGATTCCCTGCCCAGCCTTGCCTGATTCCCTGCCCGGCCTTGCCTGTTTCCCCGTCCGGCCTTGCCTGTTTCCCCGTCCGGCCTTGCCTGTTTCCCCGTCCGGCCCTGCCTGATTCCCTGCCTGGGCCACCCGAAAAAAATGGAGCGGGGGCTCCATGCGCAATGTATCATTGGCGGATGTAAATCCCCTGCTCCTCGATGAAATCCTCCAACTCGTCCTGCGCGTCTTGCGACCAAGTCTCGCTCAGCGCCTCGCCGTCCCCGTCCGTTTCCGGTCCCGTGGCCTCCGGCTTCCTCTCCTTTGGATCCCTCGTCATCTCATCCGGCTCCTTCATGGCTAACACCGCCTTTCCGCCTGCCGGCGGCCTTGCCGCACGGCTTCGCACTCCCTCCATGGCTTCCATGCCTAACCGCATGCCGCCGCTCCGCACTCCGTCCATGAATCCCGCGCCTAACCGCGCACCGCCGCTCCGCTCTCCGTCCACGGCTCCCGCGCCTAATGGCCCGCCGCTTCGCACTCCGTCCATGAATCCCGCGCCTAATGGCCCGCCGC
>CAZOLD010000016.1:9839-12493 GCA_964580595.1 uncultured Eubacterium sp. | reverse complement strand
CCGTATCGCCCGCTTCTGGCCCTGGCTCAGCTGCCGCCAGATCCTCTTACATTGGCTCTTCCACCGTTTCACGTCCCGGATCCGGCGCCGCGCTTTCCGGATCCGCTCCCACGTCGACAGCGCCCCGCGCCGCTTCGCTCCCTTCATATGCCGCTCCCGTATCGCCCGCTACGGCGTCCCGCTCTCTCCCGCGCCGTCCGGCTCCTCGCTGCCCGAACCCGCGCCGTCCGTGCTATGGGCGGCGATCAATTCCTGCAGCTGCTTGCTCTTCTCGCTCAATATCGCCTCTACCCTCTCCTGCGTCACTTCGCTCATGGGCTTCTTGCCGGTCGCGTCTAAGCCGGTCGCGAGCTGCTTCTCTAACATCTCGCGCTCCGCTAACAGGCGCTCGATCTCCATGGCCTTCTTCCTATCCTCTTCTTCCTTCAGCTGCTTCACGATTTTCTCGGCAGCCTCCCTCTCGTCGGCCATCTTCTGCTGTTTTTCCTCTTCCCGCTTGCGCCGCTCCACTTCTTCCTGGCTCAGATAGACGATATTCCGCCGCTTCACGACCCCGCGCGCCATCGCTTCCTTCTCATTCCTAACATCAATCGCATCTTTCACCGCTCATTCCCCTGCCTTCATAACAACAATCCGAACTGTGCCGCGCTATCCACAAGCCACGCACAGTATACCACAGAATCAACATGATGGAAAGCCCAAATTCCCTACTGCTCCCATTTGTCGCACAGGGAATTGATCTGATCCGCCAGCCGCCCAAGCTCCTTGTTCGGGCGCCCTTTCGACCTGCGGATGGCCGCCATCAGGCGCTCCCCCGCGGCAAGCAGCCTGTCAAACACGCCGGAGGACACGCGGGCGTCTCCCGCCTTCCTTTCCTTGCGCTCGCGGCTCCCCGCCGCGATGAGGGCATCCGCAGCCAGGTCATACACGTCCCCGCTGTACGGAGCCACGGCCGCGATTCCCGTCTCTTTCTCTAAAAGGGCGGCGAACCCGTCGCACACGCCGTCGTTCCCATGGACGACGAATATCCTGCGGGGCCGGTCCGTAAATGCCTTCGCCCACTCCAAGAGGCGGTCCCTGTCCGCGTGCCCGCTAATCCCCGCCAAGTTCACGATTTTGGCACGGACCTCGACCGTTTCCCCGAACAGGCGCACTTCCTTCGCGCCGTTTAGGAGGCTGCATCCTAACGTCCCCGGCACCTGGTACCCCACGAACAGCACCGTGGAATCCTCCCGCCAGAGATTGTGTTTCAAATGATGCCTGATGCGGCCCGCCTCGCACATCCCCGAAGCGGAAATGATCACGATCGGCTTCTCGATGAAATTAATCTGCTTCGACTCCTCGCTCGTGACCGCCACCCGAAGCCCGGGGAACCGGATGGGATTGACGCCCTCCTCCACCATCCGGCGGGCCTCCTCGCTGAAACATTCCGACACATTTTTATGGAAAATATTGGTCGCCTCGATCGCCAGGGGGCTGTCGATATATACCTCAAAATCCGGGAATTCCCCTAGCAAACCCTCCGTCTTGATTTTTCGGAAAAAATAAAGCATTTCCTGCGTCCGGCCTACGGAAAAAGCGGGGATCACCAAATTCCCGCCCCTCGAGAACGTATCCCTGCAGACCCCGGCAAGCTCCCGCGCGTAATCCGGCGGGTTCCGGTGCAGTCTGTCGCCGTACGTGGATTCCATGACGACATAATCCGCCGAGGAGATATATTGGGGATCGCGGATCAAAGGCCTGTTCCCACTCCCGATATCCCCGGAAAAGACAATCTTTTTCCCGACGCCACCTTCCGTGGCCCAAACCTCGATGCTAGATGAGCCTAACAAATGGCCCGCGTCGACAAACCGGATGGTGATCTCGGGGCAAACTGAGATCTTCTCCCCGTAGGCGCACGGCACGAAAAGCTCTAACACGCCCTCCGCGTCCTCCATGCCGTACATCGGCTCCGTGAGCGGCCTCCCGGCGCGTCGCGCCTTCCGGTTCTTCCATTCCGCCTCCGACATCTGGATATGCGCGGAATCCTTTAACATGATGGCGCACAGCTCCGCCGTCGCCCTCGTCGCGTAAATCCTGCCCCTAAAGCCCCTGGCATACAGAAGCGGGAGAAGGCCGGAATGGTCGATGTGCGCGTGCGTGATAAGGACGTAATCCACCTCGGACGCGTTCACGGGAATTTCCTGATTCTCATACAAATCCGGCCCCTGCTCCATCCCGCAATCCACCAAAAGTCGGATGCCGCCCGCCTCAAGATAATGGCAGCTCCCCGTCACCTCATGGGCGGCGCCGTAAAACCCTAATTTCATGGCCAATGACCTCCTTCTTTCCCGTTCCGCCATCATTCCGACGCGGGAAAATTACGAACCATCCCGGGGCGCGGCCACGGGCTTGCGAAAGGGCGGCCTCGCAATTGCGAATGGGCGGACTCGCAATTGCGAAAGGGCGGCCTCGGACTCGCGCCAAGGCGGCCTCGGACTTGTCCCAAGGCGGCCACGCGAACGCGCCTGAACGGCTACGCGCCGTCCCTGGGGCGTGGGCATAGACTCGCGAACGGGCGACCACGCAATCACGAAAGGGCGGCCTCGGACTCGCGCCAAGGCGGCCTCGCAGTCGCGATAGGGCGGCCTCGTGCTCGCGATAGGGCGGCCTCG
>CAZOLD010000016.1:7289-9739 GCA_964580595.1 uncultured Eubacterium sp. | reverse complement strand
GCGAGCGCGGATAACGAACGGCCGCCCGCCGTCTAAGCCAGACAGCAAGCGGCCGCGTGCCTCTCATCATGTGACGGCGTCCCCTCTTACCCCATCCTATGCCACGCCCCGTCCCTCCCGCTCCCACGACCGGAAGGAAACCGCGGCGGGCCGTTCCCTATTTCTTCGTGTTACGCAAAAACTCCGGTATCTTGATATCCCTCTCCTGGACGGTGCTCTCCGGCCGCTTCGGCCTCTGGAACCCAAGCCCGGAAGAGGAAGTCGTGCCGTAATTGCCCTGGGGCGGCTGCTGCGTCGGATACGTGCCCGCCGGGCGCGCCGGGGAAACTCCGGCGGACGTCCCCGCCACTCCCTGCGCCCTCATGCCCTGCGGCCTCGCCGTCATGCCTGGCATCCTAGACATCCCCGGCTGCATATATTTGCTGCTCATGTTCGGCATGACCTTCGGTGCCGCCGCCTGATCCTCCAAGCCCGTGGCAATCACCGTGATCATGACCTCATCCGCCTTGTTCTCGTCATACTTCGCGCCGAAAATCACGTTCGTGTCGTCGCCCGTTAGATCCCGCACGTAATCGGAGGCCTCCCCCACGTCATACAGGGTAATGTCGCCGGAAATATTGATAATGACGTCGGACGCTCCCGCGATCGTCGTCTCAAGCAACGGGCTCTCCACCGCAATCTTCACGGCCTCTAAGGCCTTGTCGTCGCCCTTCGCGGAGCCGATGCCGATATGCGCCAACCCCTTGTTCTTCATGACCGTCTGCACGTCCGCGAAATCAAGGTTAATCATCGCGGGCACGTTGATCAGGTCCGTGATGCCCTGCACGGCCTGCTGCAGGACCTCGTCCGCCTTCTTTAACGCCTCCGGCATGGAAGTGCGCTTGTCCACGATCTCGTAAAGCTTCTCATTCGGAATGACAATCAGGGTGTCCACGTTCTCCTTGAGCCTGTCAATGCCCGACAACGCGTTCACCATCCGCGTCTTCGCCTCGAACCGGAACGGCTTCGTCACGACGCCGACGGTCAGGATGTCCATGTCCTTGGCGATCTTCGCCACGACGGGAGCCGCCCCCGTGCCGGTCCCGCCGCCCATGCCGCAAGTGACGAACACCATGTCCGCGCCCTTGATCACGGCGGTCAGATCCTCGATGTTCTCCTCCGCCGCCTGCTGCCCGATCTCCGGCCGCGCGCCCGCGCCTAGACCCTTCGTCAGCTTCTCGCCGATCTGGATCAGCGTCGGCGCCTTGCACAGCATCAAAGCCTGCTTATCCGTATTGACCCCGACAAACTCCACGCCGCCTATGTTCTCGTCTATCATTCTATTCACGGCATTATTCCCCGCTCCGCCTACGCCAATGACGATGATCCTCGCGTTGGAATCTGCCTCTGTTGTCATTATCTCAAGCAAGGTTCTTCCTCCTTTATGTGCGGAATCCGTCCTCGTCCCCACACCTTAAATTTGCATATCATGTACTATAATATAATTTTTTTTCAAATTAATCAATAATATTTTTATTTTTTTCGGAACCTTACCCGGTCTTCTCAAACGTGACGTCCGTGCTATACTCCGCCCAGCTCTCCAAATGCAGCGTGCCCTTCTCCCCTTCCAGCATCGGGATGATGCGCGCTAACCTCGTCACTTTCTCGTTCAGGTTCTGCGGCTCCCCCATCCGGACATAGATATCGCCATATTTCAAGGAAAAGCCGCCATCGCCCTCATAACGGATGTTCTCCGGCTTCATGTTATATTTTTTCAGCATCTGCGTCAGGGAGAGGAGATCCTTCAAGACGCCCTTATCCTTAATCGGCAGCTTCTCATAAAGGACGATCTTGTCCGTCTCTAAGCCTTCCACCAAAGGGACGCCCCCTACCTCCTCCGACGACATCTCGACCACGAAGCCGTCCTTGTCAAAATAGGCGCTCTGCCCGAGGGCGTCCACATAAATGCGCCCGAGCATGATTTTCTCGCTCACATGGATCTCCAGCACATGAGGCGAGCGGAGGGAAACCTCCATCGAGTCCACGAACGGCATTTCCTTCGGATCCACGAACTTATACCGGAAATAGACGTAAAGGCTGTTCCAAGAGTATTCGTCGTCCAAAATCCAGTCCGTGATTGTCCGGTCCGGATAATGCTCATTCCCCGTCACCACGGTTTTCTCCACGGTAAACACGTTGGTGACGGCATACGCGCCGACGCCAAGCAGCACCGCAAGGACAAGCGCCGCCATCAAAAACCGCCTCAAGCGGCTTTTCTTCTTTCCCTTTTTCCCCTTTTTCATAAATTCTCCTCACCCGCCTTGTCCTTTTCCCGCGCCTTATGCCTTCGCGCCTCCCTTTGCCAAAAGGCCTTTCCCCGTCATCCTTCCAGCCTTATCCCTCGCGATACGCTTAGCACGAGGCCAATTTCCGCTAAGAGGAACAAGACGGAGGTCCCGCCGTAGCTGATA
>CAZOLD010000016.1:0-7279 GCA_964580595.1 uncultured Eubacterium sp. | reverse complement strand
TGCAGGGCGATGTGCGCAAATACGCCCGTCACGATCAGCGCGCCGAACAGGTCCGGCGCGTTGTCGGCGATGACCATGCACCTCCAGAACAGCATCACGAACAATAATATGACGCAGACCGCGCCAAACAGGCCCAGCTCCTCGCATATGATGGAAAAAATCATGTCGTTCTGCGCTTCTGGCACGAAGCCTAGCTTTTGCATGCTGTTCCCCAAGCCCTTCCCGAACATCCCGCCCGAGCCGATCGCGTACAGGGCCTGCATGGTCTGGTAGCCTTGGTCATAATCCTCCGGGTGCAGCCATATCTTCAAGCGGTCCATGCGGTAGGACTCCACCGAGATGAATACCAAGACCATGACCGCGCCGGATGCCGCCAATACGGCAAACTGCTTGTATTTGGGGCTAGCGATGAACACCATGGCTACCGCGATGCCCATGATGATGGCCGCCGTGCTCAAGTTCTCCAGCACGACGGCAAAGACGATGGGCGTCACCATGGCCACTACCTTCACCATGGCGGAGAATTTGCCGATTTGCCTCGGCAGTTGGCTGATGACCGCCGCCAGGAAAACGATGACGGCCAGCTTCGCGGCTTCCGATGGCTGGAAGCTCAAAGGGCCTACCTTCAGCCAGCGCTTCGCGCCGTTGTAATCCTCCCCGACAAAGAAAACGAGGACGCACAACCCCAGCGCGCCCACATAGGCAAGCATCCAGAATTTTTTCCATACATGGTAATCTATCCTGGAGATGACCGCCATCGTAAGAAGCCCCAGGACGTCGGCCAGCACCTGCTTCTTCAGGTAGTACATGTCGTCGCCGAACTTGACCTGGCCGCTATAGGAACTCGTGCTGTAAAGCATGACCAGCCCAAAACAGATTAAGAACAGGACGATTATCAGGAGGTTATAATCGAAATAAACAAATTTTTTTTGTTTTTGGCCGTCCTTCCCCACGTTTTCCCCTCCTTACAGCGCCAGCATCCCAACGAGGCACAGGATTGCCGTGATGATGGAGAACACGGCGGTCACCCGCGTCTCGGACCACCCGCCCAGCTCAAAATGGTGATGGATCGGCGCCATGCGGAAAATCCGTTTCCCGCCCGTCTTCCGGAAATACGTGACCTGAATCATGACGGAAAGGAGCTCCACCCAATATAAGAGCGCGACAATCGGGATGAACATGGGCATCCGCATCATGTATGCCGCGGAAACCACGAATCCCCCCAGCGCGAGCGATCCGGTATCCCCCATGAAAATCCGCGCGGGATATACGTTAAACAGCAAGAACCCCATGAGCGCCCCGATTACCGCGCCCGCCGCCGGCACTATCCCGCCGTCCGCGGCGGAGGAGGCGATGGCAAAGAACACCGCGATCGGAATCGTCACGCTAGACGCCAGCCCGTCCAGCCCGTCCGTGAAATTGGCGCCGTTCACCGTGCCCAGAATCGCGAGGAACATGATGGGCAGGGCGAGCCAGCCCAAGTCGATGTACTTCCCGTCCTCAAACCCTCCGGTGAACGGGAGCAGCATGGTGGTGGCGTCTTCCCTGTGGGATATATACATGTAAGCCAAAAATGCCACGGTCACGATAATCTGCCCCAGCATCTTCTGCCACGGAAGAAGGCCGTCGCTGCGGTGCAGCGCCACTTTCAGCGCGTCGTCCAAAAAGCCGATAAGCCCAAAGCCCAATGTCACGAGCAGGATGGGCAGGATTTTCGGGCAATCCCCCAAGTAGGGCAGCACGGCGATAAGGATGCCGGCTAAAATCATCAGTCCCCCCATCGTCGGGGTCCCTTCTTTCATGATATGGGATTTCAGCTCTTCCCGCTCCGTCTGTCCCACCTTGAATTTCCGCAAGACGGGGATCAGCAACGGCCCTAACGCGGCCGTGACCGCAAAAGCGATTAATGTGGGGAAAATGAGATTTCCTGCCATCCTCTACACCTCCAGATCGCGCCTATGGCATGATGTCGGGCACGCCTCCCGCCGGATATTCCGGCCCGCCCGCTTCCGCGGCCGCGCCGTTTTCCGTGCCTTCCGCGCCAGCATCGCCAGCCTCACTGCCTTCTGCTGCCGCATCGCCAGCCTCGCCGCCTTCCGCTGCCGCATCGCCAGCTTCCGTGCCCTCTGCTGCCGCATCGCCAACCTCGCCGCCTTCCGCGCCAGCCGCATCGCCAGCTTCCGTGCCCTCCGCCGCCGCATCGCCGGCCTCACTGCCTTCCGCGCCAGCCGCGTCGCTGGCCTCGCCGCCTTCCGCCGCCGCATCGCCATTCTCCGTGCCTTCCGCCGCCGCGCCTTCTCCCGCGCCTTCCGCGCCCTCTGCTGCTGCATCGCCAGCTTCCGCGCCCTCTGCTGCTGCATCGCCAGCTTCCGTGCCTTCCGCCGCCGCGTCGCCGTTCTCCGTGCCTTCCGCTGCCGCCTCGCCGGCCTCCGTGCCTTCTGCTGCCGCGCCTTCTCCCGCGCCTTCCGCTGTGGCTGGCTCGCCAGCCTCACTGCCTTCCGCGGTCTCCGGCTCATCTTTGAATATGTTCAGGTAAGGCAGGATTTTCGCAAAAATCTTCTGCGCGACGCCCGTCGCCAGCGCGCTGCTCTGCTGCTCTTGCACCACGTTTGCCTCATCCACCACCACGTAAACTAAGACCTGGGGGTCGTCGACGGGCGCGAACCCGATGAAGGAGACGACATACTTCTTATCCGAGCGCTTCCCCTTCTCCGCCGTTCCCGTCTTCCCTCCCATGGAATACCCGGGCACTTTCGCGCTTTTCCCCGTGCCTTCCGAAACCGTGCTGTAGAGGTAATCCCGCAAGGTGTCGCTAGTCTGCCTCGAGACCGTCTGCTTTAATGCGGTCGCCCCGATCTCCTTCACGAGGTTCCCGCTGTCGTCCACGATCTGCTTCACGAGATGCGGCCGGTAATAATATCCTCCGTTGATCAAGGAGGAAAACGCGCTCGCTAACTGCACCATCGTCACGTTGAAGTTCTGCCCGAAGGAATTCGTCGCGAGGGAAGTGCTGTTCGTGTTCTCCACCGTGTAAACCAGCGTGTCCGTCCGCGCCTCGCCCGGCAGGTCAATCCCGGTGCGCAGCCCGAAATTAAAGATATTCTGGAATTTGTAAAAATCCTCTTTCCCTATGTCCGCCGCGATCTGCATCATCGCGTCGTTGCAAGATTCCATGATGGCCTCGCGCGGCGTGATCGTGCCATGCCCGTTGCGCTGCACGCAATGGATCGTGTAACCGCCGATTTCCTGGAAGCCGTCGCAAACGTAGGACTCGCGGACTTTCCCAAGCTCTAAGCCCGTCGCCACGGTAAACGGCTTGGCCGTGGACCCCGGCTCATAAGTGTAGGTAATGGCGTAATTCTGCCATATCCGGTTTAAGGCGTCTAACCTCTGCTCCTCCGTGAGCGCCGCCTCTTCCTCTTTCGTGTACGACCCGAAAAGGTTGAACGGGTCATTCAAGTCGTAGGCGTGGCTGTCCGCCATCGCCAGGATTTCCCCGTTCTGCGGGTTCATCACCAGCACGCCCATGTTCTTGCTCCCGTCCCCTTTTTGCGCCTCGTCGCGGTGCTCTTCCTGGAACGCCGCGATCTCGCCTTCCACGATTTTCTCGATATTGACGTCTAAGGTCGTGACCAGGCTCCGGCCATTGATCGGCTCCTTGACGGTCCGCTCGTAATTGCTGTCCGTATTCAGGTAGCCATACGACCTCCCGTCAATCCCGTTTAAGGTTTCGTTATAATAATCCTCCAGCCCGCCGATCCCCTCGTTCCCGCTGGCCGTGAACCCAATCACCTTGCTGGCGAGGCTCCCGTAGGGGTATTGGCGCCGGTACTCCTTCTCGAACCAGACGCCTTGCACGTTCGGGTTTTCCTTTTCCCCGTCTTTTCCCACCTTCGCCTCTAACTTCTCGAATTTCTCAATCTCCTCGTATGGCAGCTGCTTTCGCAGCACGAAATAACGGCTGTCCGCGTGTTCCGACAGGGCAGCCCTCAACTCCTCTTCCGTAACGTCAGGGAAGCACGAAAGAACCGCCTTCACCGTGGGCTCTAGGTATTTTTTCGTCCCGTCTTCCGTGCTTTCCTCGTTAATCTGCTTGCAGTCAAGCACCATGTTGTAAACGTCCACGCTGGTCGCAAGGACCGTCCCCTTCGAGTCTAGGATTTCCCCCCGCTGGTAAGGGATGCTCTCGCTCTCGTACCCTTGCTGGCTTAGGATCGTCTTCTTGTATTGCTCGCCCTTGACCTCCACGAGCCAGGCGAGCCGCCAGGACAAAAGCCCCGAAACCCCCACCACTGCCAAAAACAGCAGCAGCAGCTTTTTCTTCATCCGTTTCGAAAACCTTGCCGGCTTTTTTTTCTTGTTCTTGCCGGGATCCCCTCTCCTCGCCAATCGAACTTACCCCTTCCGTCCGGAACCGTCACGGAATCTCCTTGTACTGGTTCATGTAATCGCTGCTGCCGATGTCAAAATACTGGATCTGCCCCTCGGAAGGGTACACCATCCCCAATTCCCGCATCGCGCGGTCGCGGATGCTCTCTAAGTCCACGGATGTCTCGATCTTCTTCTCAAGGGCGTCGTTCTCAGCCTCTAAGCTCACCGCTTCCTGCTCTAGGCTCGCCACGTTCTTGATCTGGCCGGAAACCTGTGCCTGCAAGCGCAAGTAGCTCCCGAACACAAGGGCCATCACGACCATGGCGCACATCAGGAAAGCCACGTATCCCGGGCTGATGGAAAGCGCGCGCTCCTGGTTCCTCCTCGCCGCCGCGCGGATCTCCTTCTGGCGCTGCTGCTGCTCGCGCTCCCTCCTCCTGCGCTCCTCGTACTCCCTGTGCGTCTCCTCGCTCCGCTGCTGGCGGGACGGCTGCAATTTCCTCACGGTATTCCCGTCAATATAGCTGATTGTCCTGCCCTTTCTGGCTTCTTCATCCCTCTGCTGGCTCATTCCTATCCACCTCTATTCTGCTGCCGTAAGCGGGGCACCTTTCTCAAATACCCGGAGCTTCGCGCTCTTCGAGCGCGGGTTGTAGGCAATTTCCTCCTCGGTCGGCAATACCGGCTTCTTCGTGACGACCCGCCCTAAGGGCTTCTTCCCGCAAACGCACACCGGGAAATCGGGCGGGCACGTGCACGGGTCCTCGCATTTCTTGAATATGTTCTTCACGATGCGGTCCTCTAAGGAATGGAACGTGATGACGCATATCCGGCCCCCCGGCCTTAGCAAGCCAACCATGTCCTCTAAGGAATCCTGCAGGACGTCAAGCTCATGGTTTAGCTCGATGCGGATGGCCTGGAACGTCCGCTTCGCGGGATGTCCCCCCGTCGCCTGCGCCGGAACGGCCTCCCGCACGATGTCCGCTAACTCCAGCGTCGTCTCGATCTCATGCTCCTCCCTGGATTTCACGATGCGCGCGGCAATCCGTTTCGCGTACCGGTCCTCCCCGTAATCCCGGATGACCCGAAAAAGTTCCTCCTCGCTGTAGGTATTCACCAGCTCCTTTGCCGTGAAAGCCTGCCGCCTGTCCATCCGCATGTCCAGCGGCGCGTCCGTCATGTAGGAAAACCCGCGCCCCGCGTCGTCTAGCTGGTAGGAAGACACCCCCAGGTCTAAGACAATGCCGTCCGCGCCGTCCTCATGGAGGGTCTCCAAAATCTCCCGCATCATGCAATAATTGCTGCGGAAAATCCTGACCCTGCCCTCAAACTCAGACAGCCTCCTCACCGCCGCCTTCACCGCGTCCCCATCCTGGTCGATGCCGATCAGCTTTCCCTTGGGGGACAGATGCCTGCATATCTCATAAGCATGCCCGCCGCCGCCTAGGGTCCCATCCACATATGTCCCATCCGGCCTGACTTTTAAATATTCAATTGTCTCCTTTAAAAGCACGGACTTATGCTTGAATTCCATGGCCTCCCCTAGCACCTCCTAAATCGTGAGGCCCATGCTCGCCATATGCTCAGCAATCTCCTCCACATCGTCATACTCATTCGTTTCCTGCCAGCGTTCCCTGCTCCAAATCTCTATGTGGTTCACCACGCCGGCAAGAACCACGTCTTTCTCAATCCCGGCAAATTCCCGCAAGACCGCGGGCAGGAGCACCCTGCCTTGCTTGTCCGCCTCGCAGACCGCGGCGCCCGCGAAGAAGAACCTGGCGAATTTCCTTGCCTCCTTCGAGAATTGCGACATTTCCCTAAACTTCGCCTCCATGGATTCCCATTCCTGGGCGGAGTACACGAACAGGCACCCATCCAGCCCCTTCGTCACCACGAACTCATCCCCTAGCGACTCCCTGAATTTGGACGGGACGATCAGCCTGCCTTTCGCGTCAATCGTATGGTTGTACTCTCCCATGAACATAAGGATCACCTCTGGACGGCCATAAGCGGCGGATTATCCACATTTCTGTCCACTTTTCCACCACTTCCTCCCCTTTTCTCCCACTCTCCTCCACTTGTCTACCATTCTAGCCCATCGCAAAAAAAAATGCAAGACGAAACTTTGTTCGTCTTGCATTGCCGCGGCGGGCGCCTCCCGGGGCTGCCCGCGCGATATCCCGCTAAAAGCGCGCTCCCTTACCGCCCCTGCAGAGAGGCCTCGCCCGCCTCTTCCTTGCGGATGGCTTTCGTGCGGATTTCCTCCAAAACCTGGTCCATGAATTCCCGCAGCGGCTTCACGCCCTCGTCCCCCGCGAAGCGGCTCCTCACGGAGACGGTATGGCTCTCCGCCTCCTGCTGCCCCACGACCAGCATGTACGGGATTTTGTCCAGGCGGGCCTCGCGGATCTTGTACCCGATTTTCTCCGAGCGGTCATCCACGGAACAGAGGATCCCGTTTTCCTTAAGCTCCTTCTCCACTTCCGCGGCGTAAGCCTCATATTTGTCGGAAATCGGCAGCACGCGCACCTGCTCCGGGCAAAGCCAGGTCGGGAACTTCCCGGCATATTTCTCAATCAGCCAGGCTAGGGTCCTCTCGTAGCATCCCATCGACGTCCTGTGGATGATGCACGGGCGCGCCTTCTCCCCGTTCTGGTCAATGTAATACATGTCAAACTGCTCCGCTAGAAGCGCGTCCCACTGGATCGTGATCATCGTGTCTTCCTTGCCGTAGACGTTCTTCGCGTTGATGTCGACTTTCGGCCCGTAGAAGGCCGCCTCCCCGACATCCTCCACGTAATCGATCCCCAGGCTGTCTAAGATCTCCCGAATATGCTGCTCCGTCTCCTCCCAGACCTCGGGCTCGCCGATGTACTTCTCGCGGTTGTCCGGATCCCATCTGGAAAGG
>CAZOLD010000015.1:9429-17833 GCA_964580595.1 uncultured Eubacterium sp. | reverse complement strand
GCGGCTGGACTGCTTGCAGTCCGAACCGCATGGACATTAGCGACGCTACCCCGTATGAGCAAGTAGGGCGGTAGCCCGGATTGCGAATACGGGTAGGATTGCGGGAGCTGCGCAGCAGCGGAGCAATCCGAGGGCTTTCATCTAAGGCGGCGCCCGCATGCGGCTGGACTGCTTGCAGACCGAACCGCATGGACATTGGCGACGCTAACCCGTACAAGGGCGACAGCCCGGATTGCGAATCCGTGGGCTTTCATCTAAGGCGGCGCCCCGGGGCGTGGGGGTTTATGAGGGAAGATGTGTCAGCCCACTTTTCTTTTCTGGTAGAGCAGGCGGATGGAGTTCAGCACGCAGAGCATGGCGACGCCGCTGTCCGCGAAGACCGCCAGCCACATGGACGCGTATCCGGCTAAGCCAAGCACCATCACGATGGCCTTGACGGCAAGGGCGAATATGACATTCTGCCAGGCGACCCGCGTCGTGGCGCGCGCGATCCTGACAGAGCCCGGAACGGCCGCCATGTCGGAAGTCATGAACACGACGTCCGCCGCCTCGATGGCGGCGTCCGCGCCGCTTCCCATGGCCGCTCCCACGTCGGCGCCCGCGAGGACGGGGGCATCGTTGATCCCGTCCCCGACGAACATGACGGAGCCGTTCGCGTTCCGGATTTCCTGGAGCTTTGACAGCTTGTCTTCCGGCAGGAGCTTCGCGTAAGCCTCCCCGATGCCAGTCTCATCCGCGACGGACTGTGCGCTTTCCTCGGAATCCCCGGTCAGCATGGCGGTCTTGATGCCCATTTCCTTCAAGGCGGAAACAGCGTTCGCCGCTTCCGGCTTGATGGTGTCTGCTATCCGGATCAGCCCGGCGGGCTTGCCGTTGACGGCCAGGAAGACGTCCGTGCCGCGCTTCTCCCTTTCCATCTCCGGGAAATCTACCTGGAATTTTTCCATCAGCTTCCGGTTCCCCGCGAGGGCCTCGCCGCAAGGGAGGCTTGCGCGGATCCCATGCCCCGCGATCTCCTCGATGGACTCCGCGTGGTCTAAGGAAAGCCCGGCCTTGGCTGCCGCGTCTAGGATGCTCCCGCTGATCGGGTGGGTGGAGTGCTGCTCACAGCTTGCGCAGATCCGCAGGATCTCCTCCGGGGAATACCCCGAAAGCGGCGTTACGGACTGCACGGAGAAGTCTCCTTTCGTGACGGTTCCCGTCTTGTCCATGACGACGGTGGAGATCTTCCCTAAGGCCTCTATGGAGATGCCGCCCTTAAAAAGGAT
This sequence comes from uncultured Eubacterium sp., assembly GCA_964580595.1. Taxonomy (GTDB): domain Bacteria; phylum Bacillota; class Clostridia; order Lachnospirales; family Lachnospiraceae; genus Petralouisia. Next base: position 16,565 of record CAZOLD010000015.1, on the reverse strand, counting down.
GCCTTGCTTGGATCCCGCGCCGATGCCGGAGAAAAACGCCAGCGGGACGCTTAGCACGAGTGCGCAGGGGCAGCTTATGACGAGGAACGTCAGCGCGGTGTAAACCCAATGGTGCCAGTTCCCGGTAAAGAGGGAGGGCACGATCGCGATTGCCAGCGCGAAAAAGACCACGGCGGGCGTGTATACTTTTGAGAACCTTGTGATGAAGCGGTCGATCTTCGGCTTGCTGGCGGCCGCGTTCTCCACGGAGTCTAGGATGCGTGAGACCATGGAGCTTTCCAGGGGCTGATCCACCTTGATCTTTAGCTCGCCGGAGGTGTTGATGCATCCGGATACGATGGAGTCCCCGGCCGCGGCCTTGACCGGCACGGGCTCCCCCGTGATCGGGGAGGTGTCAAGCCGGCTCTCCCCCTCTAAGATGGTGCCGTCTAGGGGGACGCGGTCGCCGGGGCGCACCAAGAGGATATCGCCGACCCGCGCTTCTTTCGCAGGTATGGTCCTAACATCCTCCCCGTCCATGAGGTTCACGACCTCCGGCCTTAGGTCCACGGCGTCCATGATCTGGCCGCGGCTCCTAGATACGGCGACGTCCTCAAAGAATTCCCCGATCCGGTAAAACAGCATGACGCCCACCGCCTCCGGGAAGTTCCCGATGGCAATCGCGCCGATCGTCGCTATCCCCATGAGGAAGTTCTCGTCGAATAACTCCCCTTCCCTGATGTTTTGGATGGCTGCCCATAAGACTTCCCACCCGAGCATGAGGTAGGAAATGGCATACAGGACGAGGGATAGCCCTTTTTCCCCGTCTTGGAAGTGGGAGAGGAGCGCGCCCGCTAAGAAGAGGGCGGCGCCTGACGCGATGAACAGGAATTCCTTTCTCTGCTCGCCTTCCTCCCCGCCATGGCCGTGCTCGTGGCCGTGCTCGTGGCCGTGTTCGTGGCCGTGGCCGTGCTCGTGTTCGTGCTCGTGTTCGTGATCGTGTTCGTGGCAATCCTCGTGGCCTTGCTTTTGTTCTTCTCTCATCGTTACGCCTCCTGATACGTGAGATCCTCGCTTATTTCTCAGTTTTGTCACATGAATAATTGTTCATATGAATATTAAATCATATAACAGGGAATGTGTCAACCGCAATTTTTTGCTTTTACGGGCTTTTAAAATTTCTGGAATTGTGACATAATGGGTACAGTTCGAGCGAGAGGCAAAAGCAGGAAGTTTTACATCGGGAGGGTTTCACATGAAGAAGATACTCTTTGCGGCATCCGAGGGGAATCCGTATGTCAAGACGGGGGGCTTAGCGGATGTGGTGGGGGCGCTGCCCAAGTACCTGAACAAGAAGGAATTTGACGTCCGGGTCATGCTTCCGAAGTATCTTTGCATTCCGGATGGGATGTGTGCACAGATGAAGTTCGTGACGGAATTCTACGCGGACATGCCAAGGGGGAAGGAATATATCGGCATTTACGAGGCGGAGTCGGAAGGCGTCCACTATTATTTTTTGGACAATGAGCATTATTTCGCCGGGGACCATCCTTACAACCAGATTTTCGAGGATGTCAACAAATTCGCGTTTTTCTCCAGGGCGGTCTTAGCAAGCCTCCCCGTAGCGGGCTTCTGCCCGGACGTCATCCACTGCCATGACTGGCAGACGGCGCTGATCCCCGTGTATTTGGACGCGTTTTACCGGAATGATGCGTTTTTCGCGGGGACGAAGACGGTCCTGACCATCCATAACATGAAGTTCCAGGGCAGGTGGATCATCGATGATATCGAGAATTGCAAGGATCTGCCGGAGGAATACCGCTACCACGCGATGGAGGCCTACCATGAGACGAATTTCCTAAAGGCCGGCATCCTGTACGCGGACCGCGTGACGGCGGTGAGCGAGACGTACGCGAAGGAGATCCAGGGCCAGCAGGGAGGGGAAGGCCTAGACGGCGTGATGCGGAAGGTATCGGGGAAGCTTTCGGGCATTGTCAACGGGATTGACGCCGATATGTACAATCCGGGGACGGACCCGTTCCTTGAGGAGCGTTATGGCGTAAAGAACCTTTCCAGAAAAAAGAAGAACAAGAGGGCGCTGCAGGAGCAGATGGGGCTTTGCGCGGACGCCAGCTGCATGATGATAGGGATGGTGTCCCGCATGACGGAGCAGAAGGGGTTTTCGCTTGTCAATGCCGCCATGGAGGAGATGCTGCGCACCATGAACGTGCAATTCGTGGTCCTAGGGACCGGGGAGGACCGTTTCCAGGATTCCTTCCGTTATTTTGACTGGAAATACCCGGACAGGGTGTCGGCGACGATTGGCTACAGCGAGGAGATGGCGCACAAAATCTACGGCAGCGCGGATGTCTTCCTGATGCCGTCCCAGTTTGAGCCATGCGGGTTAAGCCAGCTTATCAGCATGCGTTACGGCACGATCCCGATCGTGCGGGAGACGGGGGGCTTGAAGGATACGGTCGAGCCTTACAATGAGATCTGGCACACGGGGACCGGGTTCTCGTTCGCGAATTATGACGCGAACGACCTGCTGCACATCGTCCGCTACGCGTACCATATCTACAACGGGCAGCCGAAGGAATGGAAGGCCATGATGCGGCGGTGCATGGAGCAGGATAATTCCTGGAAGCGTTCCGCGTCGGAGTACGCGGCTCTTTACAGGGAAATGATCCAGGCTAGGCCGGAATGATCCCTTAAACGGAAAGGCGCCGCCGCAGGGTGAGTTCCCATGCGGCGGCGCTTTTCATGGCACGCCTGCCGCCTTTAAGGGGGCACGCGCGCCCGGGACGAAGGCCCCCTATCCGCGGGTGCCGCGGTAAATGCCGCAATGCCCGGAATTTTTCTCATACAGGTAGACGTTGTCCGACAGCACTTCGTCCGCGGAAACTTCCGTCTCGTTGATCTCGCGGACAAGGGACGGCAGGAGCTCCGGGCTTTCCACCCTTGACGCCGGGATGACGATGACCTCGTGGATGCTGCTTGGGAGGATGTACAGGCTGTCGCCAAGCACGTTCGAGGCATCCCTCAGCGAATTTTTGTAGAGGATGGTTCCCGCGCCAAAGAAACGTTGGCGGTTGGAGAGCACATACATGGGGATGGGGGAGCGCAAGGCCCCTTCCGGCTGCCTGGCGGCTTCCCCGTCCTGGCCGTCCCCCATCGCGGAGGAGAGGATGTCCACCAGGCTGTCGCAGCGAAACGGGAGCAGCCTCGGGGTATTCTCCATGGCGATGTCAAACAGGTCATCCGCGGAAACGCCCCACACATCCAGGTGCCTGCCGTAAATCAGGGTAGAGGCGTTGGCGTATGGTTCCTCCGTGAAGAGGCAGCAGAACACGATGGCGAGATCCAGGTATTGGAAATGCGGCACGGAGCGCAGCAATTCCTCGTTCCTGCCATAGTGAACCAGCTTGAAAATAATCCTGGGGCGCATTTTTCTAAAATCGGTGAAAAAAGAAGTATCGATGCTGCCCGCGGCAGCGTGATCGCGATAATATCGCAAGATATGCCCTGCAATCGAGGGGATGTCCTCCCCCTCCTGGTAGGACTTGAAGTAGTGGTTTAAGTAGATCGTGGGAGAGACGTTGCATCCCGGCTCCATGATGGTCAGCCCGTCTAGCGCCACGTTGTTGTTGCGCGGGAAGGAGCGGAACTCAATCTGCGCGCCTTCCGGGAAGCCTGCCCTTAATTCCGACGCAAGCCTCTGCTTGAAAGATTCGTAGCTCATCATGATTTTCATTACCTCCTGTGCGCTATGCCGGCATAGGGAGATAATCTTCCCGGCGCCCCGGGACAGGGCGCCGTGCCTGTTCACTTTATCATGATATCGGGGAATTTGCAAGGGGGAAATTCCCCGATGGGAATATTTCACCTTGCATATCATGCGAAACTATGGTAAAATACCTGGGATGTTGCGCAGGGAGCGCAAGAATCATGAGATTTCGATAGGACGAAGAGGTGAGATTATGAAAGAGGGAATCCATCCGGATTATTATCAGGCGACGGTGGTGTGCAATTGCGGGAATACCTTTGTCACGGGCTCCACGAAGCAAGACATCCACGTCGAGATTTGTTCCAAGTGCCACCCGTTCTATACCGGGCAGCAGAAAACGACCCAGGCGCGGGGGCGGATTGATAAGTTCAACAAGAAATACGGAATTACCAGCTAACAGGCGGGAGGAGGATGTCATGGACGGCATCCTCTCCTTTTCGGTTATTGGTTTTTTCCGGTCTGCAGGGAAATGCGGGGACGGGCCAGGGAGGTGGGGGCTTTGGCATATTCGGGAATCGGCGGCCAGGCTGTCATGGAAGGCGTGATGATGCGGAACCGGGACGAGTACGCGGTGGCCGTGCGCAAGCCGAATCAGGAAATCGTGGTGGAAAAGCGGGCATATAAGGGGATCTGCCCGGGGAAGGCGCTGCGGGACATGGTTTTCGTGCGGGGGATATTCAGCCTGGCGGAATCGCTGGTGATCGGGATCCGCTCGCTTATGTTCTCCGCTTCTTTTTTTGAGGAGGAAGAGCCGGAGCCCGCGGACGGCAAGAGGGAGAAGGCGGAGATGGGATTTACGCTTTGCCTGTCGGTGATCCTGGCGCTTTGCATCTTCATCGTGCTGCCTTATCTCATTTCCTTGCTTTTTCGCAGGTTCGTATCGTCGGAGACTTTGCTGATCCTGATCGAGGGCATGCTCCGGATTGGCATATTTATCGGATATCTCGCGCTGATTTCCAAAATGGAGGATATCAGGCGCGTGTTCATGTACCACGGGGCCGAGCACAAGTGCATCAATTGCGTGGAGCAGGGGATGGAGCTTACCGTGGAGAACGTGAAGAAATGTTCCAAGGAGCATAAGCGATGCGGGACGAGCTTCTTATTTTTGGTGATCATGGTGACAATCGTCGCCACGATGTTCATAAGGGTCGATTCCGGGATCGCCAGGCTCCTGCTGCGCTTAGCGATCATCCCCGTCGTGGCGGGGATCTCGTATGAATTCATCCGCCTGGCCGGCCGTACGGACAACGCGATCCTCTCGCTCCTTAGCAAGCCCGGGCTTTGGCTGCAGGGATTGACGACGAAAGAGCCGGATGAGGGGATGATCGAGGTTGGGATAGCCTCCGTCGAGGCCGTCTTTGACTGGAGGGGGTTCTTAGCGGAAACGGGATCGCCCGCGGGCCGAGGCTAATATCGGGGGAGGGAAGGATGACATTTGAGGTTGCGTTAAGGCATGGGAAGCGGGCATTGCGGGAGGCGGGCGTGCCGGATTTCAGGCTGGATGCCTGGTACCTGCTGGAATATGCGTGCAAGATAGACCGGAGTTATTTTTACCTCCACGCCCAGGAGGAGATGGACGAGGGAAAGGCCCGCGAGTACCAGATCTTGATCAAGAAGCGGTGCGAGCGCGTCCCGCTGCAATATATCACGGGGAGCCAGGAATTCATGGGGCTAGAGTTCAAGGTGAATCCCAACGTCCTGATTCCGAGGCAGGACACGGAGGTCTTAGTCGAGGAGGCGCTCAAGGCGATAGAGCCGGGGATGTCGGTGCTGGACTTATGCACGGGTTCCGGGTGCGTCATCATCAGCTTGATGAAATTCGCGAAAGGACCGGTCACGGGGACGGCCAGCGACATTTCCAAGAAGGCCATATTGCTGGCGAAGGAAAACGCCAAGCGGCACCAGGTGGAGGTCGCCTTAGTCCGGAGCGATTTGTTCTCGGGGCTGGAGGGGAAGTACGACATGATTGTCTCCAATCCCCCCTACATCCCGACCGCCGTCATCGACATGCTGATGCCGGAAGTGAAGGACTTCGAGCCGAGGGAGGCCTTAGACGGCCATGAGGATGGGATGCACTATTACCGGGAGATCGTCCGCGAGGGGAAGGAATTCCTGAATCCGAACGGGTACCTGTATTTCGAGGTGGGCCATGATCAGGGGAGCCAGGTCGCATTCCTGATGGAAGAAAACGGGTTCCGCAACGTCAGGGTGATTAGGGACCTAGCGGGGAACGGGCGTGTGGTTTGCGGGAACCTGCCCGCGGTGCGGTAGGGTTTTTGGCAATATGGCGGCAAAGAAGACATGGCGGCAAAGAGGGTGAGGCAATGTTTGACCGATTGGAAGATATCCTGCTCCGGTATGAGGAGATCATGAGCCAGCTTAGCGATCCGGACGTGGCCGGCGACGCGGGCCGGTTCCGGAAGCTGATGAAGGAGCAGAGCGACCTTGCGCCCGTCGTGGAGGCGTACAAGGAATATAAGGGCGCGAACCGGGACATCGAGGATTCGCTTGCCATCCTGGAAGAGGAAAATGACGAGGAGATGCGGGAGTTAGCGAAGGAAGAGATGGGCGCCGCGAAGGCTAAGGCGGCGGAGCTTGAGGACAGGCTGAAGATCCTGCTCCTCCCAAAGGACCCGAATGACGAGAAGAACGTCGTCGTGGAAATCCGCGCGGGGGCGGGCGGGGACGAGGCGGCCCTCTTCGCGGCGGAAATCTACCGGATGTACGTGCATTACGCGGAAAGCAGGCGCTGGCGCGTGGAGCTGATGGAATGCGAGGAGATCGGGATTGGCGGCATGAAGAACGTCACGTTCATGATTACTGGCCAGGGGGCGTATTCCGTCATGAAATATGAATCCGGCGTGCATCGCGTGCAGCGCGTGCCGGAAACGGAGTCCGGCGGGCGGATCCATACTTCCACCGTCACCGTCGCCGTGATGCCGGAGGCGGAGGACGTGGACGTCGTCATCGATGAGAAGGATATCCGCATCGACGTCATGCGCGCCTCGGGAAACGGCGGGCAATGCGTCAACACGACGGATTCAGCCGTGCGGCTGACGCATTACCCGACCGGGATCGTGATTTACAGCCAGACGGAGAAATCACAGCTTCAGAATAAGGAAAAGGCGTTCGCGCTCCTGCGGACGAAATTATACGATATCGAGCGTCAGAAGCGCCACGACGCCGAGGCGCAGGAACGCCGGAGCCAAATTGGGACGGGGGACCGCTCCGAAAAAATCAGGACTTATAATTTCCCGCAGGGGCGCGTGACGGACCACCGGATTAACCTGACGCTCTATAAGCTGGATAAGGTCCTAGACGGGGACATCCAGGAGATTATCGATGCCTGCGTGGCCGCGGACCAGGCGGC
>CAZOLD010000015.1:6369-9329 GCA_964580595.1 uncultured Eubacterium sp. | reverse complement strand
GGCGGTTATGGCATGTTGCGGCATATCGGCATATTTTCGGCATATTCACGTTTCCGTTATGTGTTTCCATTATGGAAAAAAGAAAAAATAAAAATTTTGATTTTTCTATTGACAAGGAAAATCGATCGTGCTATTTTATTACTAGATGTTAGCACTCCTACAAGTTGAGTGCTAACAGAATCCAGGCGGCCTGTATGGGATGGGAGTGGTATGATGCAGGAATTGGATGAGAGAAAGAGGAAAATTTTAAATGCGATCATCCGCAATTACCTGGATACAGGCGAGCCGGTAGGGTCTAGGACGATTTCGAAATACTCGGATTTGAACCTAAGCTCCGCGACGATCCGGAATGAGATGTCCGATTTGGAGGACTTGGGCTATATTCTGCAGCCCCATACTTCCGCGGGCAGGATCCCCTCCGACAAGGGATACCGTTTCTACGTGGATAACCTGATGCAGGAGAAGAACCGGGAAGTCACGGAAATGAAGGAGTTCATGATCGAGCACACGGAGCGGATGGAGCGCATCCTGCAGCAGATGGCGAAGGTCCTCGCGGACAACACGAACTATGCCGCCATGATCACCGCGCCGTCGTACCACCGCAACAAGGTCAAGTTCCTGCAGCTTTCCCAGGTGGACGAGGAGCAGCTTTTGGCGGTCATCGTGATGGAGGGCAATCTTGTGAGGAACAAGATGATTGCCACGGAAGAGCCTTTAGAGAGCGAGACGCTGCTGAAGCTGAATATCCTGCTCAATACCAGCCTGAACGGCCTCTCCTTAGAGCAGATTAACATAGGCACCATCGCGAAGCTCAAGGAGCAGGCAGGCATCCACAGCGACATCGTAAGCCACGTCCTAGACGCGCTTGCCGAATCCTTCCAGGAGGAGGAAGAGCTGGAGGTTTACACCAGCGGGACGACGAATATCCTGAAGTACCCGGAGCTGCGGGATTCGGACAAGGCGAGCGAGCTATTAGGCGCCTTTGAGGAGAAGCAGCAGTTGCTCAGCTTAGTGAGCGGGGCCTTCCCGGACAGCGGGGAGACGGGGATCCAGGTTTATATCGGGGAGGAAGCCCCGATCCGCAACATGAGGGACTGCAGCGTGGTGACGGCGACCTACCAGCTAGGCGAGGGGATGCAGGGGACGATTGGCATCATAGGGCCGAAGCGGATGGATTATGAAAATGTCGTGGACAATTTAAAGACACTCAAGATGTATTTGGACAAGGTCTTCAAGAATCCAAAGGAATGATGGCGTGTTTTAAGAATAAGCTCCCGCACCCCGCAAAGCGGGGTGTCACCATGGATAAAAGCCCATGGATGAAAGCCCACGGATTGCTCCGCTGCGATGCAGCTTTCGCAATCCTACCCGTATTCGCAATCCGGGCTATCGCCCTTATACGGGGTAGCGTCGCTAATGTCCATGCGGACCTGCCTGCAAGCAGTCCATCCGCATGCCCATTGCGACTGGGCTTTCAGAGAAAAATATGAAAATTAGTCTTGACAAATGAATCGGGAGGGTTATAATCAACTTATCGATAGCGCAAGATTAAATCTATCGCTATTGAATTGAGAAGAGGATGGCTTAAATCAAAAAGGATAAGGAGGTAAAAATTATGAACGTCTACGATTTCACGGTCAAGGCCCAGGACGGAAGCGATGTGCCGCTTTCCGATTACAAGGGGAAGGTGCTGCTGATTGTCAACACGGCGACGCAATGCGGGTTCACGCCGCAATATGATGAATTGCAGGATCTCTATGATTTGCACCATGATGACGGCCTGGAGATCTTAGATTTCCCCTGCAACCAATTCATGGAGCAGGCTCCCGGCAGCGACGAGGAGATCCACAGCTTCTGCTCGAACCGCTACGGGATCACGTTCCCCCAGTTTTCCAAGGTCAATGTCAACGGCGATGACGCGATCCCCCTTTACAAGTACCTGACGGAAAATACCAAGTTCGGGGGGTTCTCGGGCGCCATGGGGCTCGCCATCAGGCCGATCGTGAAGAAGATGGATAAGGATTACAAGGAAAACGGCAACATCAAATGGAATTTCACGAAATTCCTAATTAACCGCGACGGGGAGATTGCCGCCAGGTTCGAGCCGACCGATTCCTTAGACAAGGTCAAGGAGAGCGTGGAAGGGCTGCTGTAAGCCCGGGAAACATGGGCGCCGGCGATGCCGAAGGAATTGGGGAGCCATTAGGAGGCCATCGGGGAACCGTTAGGAGGCTATCGGGAAATCGCCGGGAAACCATTAAAAATCTTGGAGAATCATTGCGAGGTGTTGTTTATGACGGTTGCGGTTCGTTATTATTCAAGGGGCGGAAAGACCAAGAGAGTCGCGGATGCCGTGGCGAAGGCCGTGGGCACGGAGGCGAAGCCGATCACGGAGCCGCTTGCTTCCGATACGGACGTGCTTTTCCTATGCACGGCGCCTTACGCGTTTGACGTGGACGATAAGGTAAAGGATTTCATCAGGGGCATCGGGGTTAAGGTGAAGAAGGCGGTCGCCGTGAGCACGTCGGGGAAGATCAAGTCGATCCGCAAATATATGGAGAAGCCGTTCGCGGAGAAGAAGATCCCCTTGTCGAGCGAGGAGTTTTCCTGCCGGGGGGAATTCATGATGCTGAATAAGGGAAGGCCAAACAGCGAGGACCTTAAGGCGGCGGCGGAATTCGCGAAGCGGGTCGTCAAACCGGGAGGCGGATCCTCATGACGGATGAGCTTGACCCGTTGAAGCTGGAGAACCAGCTGTGCTTCCCGTTCTATGTCTGCGCGAAGGAAATCGTGAAGGCGTACAAGCCTTACCTGGACGAGCTGGACCTTACCTATACCCAGTACATCACCATGATGGTGATGTGGGAGCATAAGCGGCTGAAGGTGAAGGAGCTTGGGGAGCTCCTTTACCTTGACTCTAGCACCCTGACGCCGCTGCTCAAGCGCCTGGAGGATAAGGG
>CAZOLD010000015.1:0-6359 GCA_964580595.1 uncultured Eubacterium sp. | reverse complement strand
GGTTCGTGTCCAGGAGGCGCTCCGATGAGGACGAAAGGGACTTCAATGTCACGATCACCGGGGACTGCGAGAAATTGCGGGAAAGGGCGCTCTCGGTCCCGGGGAGGCTTGCCGCCTGCATTGACCTGGATCCGGGGAAGGCGATGTCGCTATACACGATGCTTTATGAGATCATCGGGAAACTGAGGCAGAATGATGGAAAAGAAGGTGGGACGGATGGAAATAGGGACGGAAAGGGAAAAGGGAGCGGAACAGGGAATGGAAATGGAACAGGGAGCGGAAGAGGAAAAAGAGGGGTTTGACTTAGGCGCCTATTTGAGGGGAGGCGTCGAGGATATCGTCAAGGACGCGCTGAAGGCCGTCGCCTCGAATCCAAAGGAGAGCGCTTACCTTGCGCGTTTCGCGATTTCAAGCAGGAGCGCGTCGCGCAAGCGGGATAAGGCGGAAAAAGGCGGGGAGCATATCCCGCCGTTTTTGATTGCGAGCATCACGTCCAGCTGCAACCTCCATTGCGCGGGCTGTTACTCCCGCCAGTTCCACGCCTGCAGCGACGGCGTGCCGGAGAACCAGCTGACTAGCGGGGAATGGGACAGGATTTTTTCGGAAGCGGGGGATCTTGGCATCAGCTTCATCCTGCTAGCCGGCGGCGAGCCGCTCTTACGGCGGGATGTCATGGAGGCCGCGGGGGGCCATCCCGATATCCTTTTTCCGGTTTTTACGAATGGCACGCTCCTAGATGACGGGTACTTGGGCCTGTTCGATGAGAAGCGGAACCTCCTGCCGGTCATCAGCATCGAGGGGATGCGGGAAACGACGGATGGTCGGCGCGGCGGCGGCATCTATGACAAGGTAAGGTCCGCCATGGGCAAGATACGCGACCGCAGTTTGATTTTCGGCGCGTCCGTTACCATGACGTCCGCCAACCTGAGAGAGATCACGGGACGGGAATTCCTGGACGATTTGCGCGGCAACGGATGCAAGGCGGTCTTCTACGTGGAGTTCGTGCCGGTGTCAGGGGACGCGGAGGGCCTGGCTCCGGGCGATGAGGAGCGGGAGTACTTAAAGGAACGGCTAAGGGAGATCCGGGAGGAATATCCCGGCATGATTTTCCTCTCGTTCCCCGGCGATGAGAAAAGCTCCGCCGGGTGCCTGGCCGCAGGGCGCGGGTTTTTCCATATCAACTCCCACGGAGGGGCGGAGCCGTGCCCGTTTTCCCCCTATTCGGACACGAACGTGAGGGACACTTCACTTTTAGACGCGACGCGCTCCCCGCTGTTTTATTCCCTGCGCGGGCAAGACGTCCTCATGGAGGACCACAGCGGCGGATGCGTCCTTTTCGAGCAAAGGGATAAGGTGGAGACGCTTCTTGCGGGGAGCGCCCGGTGACATATCCCACGGCCCCGATTCCGGTCGGGGCTTCGTTTTTTATTTTAAAAGGGAGGAAATGACTTATGTCGAAAGAAAAATCACGTATGCCTGAGATTGGCGAGGCGGTTTTTTGCATCGCTTACCTGATATTTGACCTGGTTGCCGCCATCGTGTTCTTCGTGAACGCGGACGGGCGGACGCCCATTTTGCTCTTTGGCGTATTGACGGCGATCCTTGGCGGCGGGGACGCGTTTCACCTCGTGCCCCGGATCATCAAGGCGTTCCGCGGGGATTCCCCGAAGGTCCAATGGTGGGCGGGCTTGGGGCTTTTGGTCTCATCCATCACGATGACAATATATTACGTGCTGCTGTTCTACATCTGGGAATCGATTTTCCCGGACGTCACCTACCCGCCTGCCCTGCTCGTGCTCACGTGGGTTAGCGCCGTGCTGCGCGTCGCCCTCTGCCTGTTCCCGCAGAATAACTGGTTCCGGCCCGAGGGGAACCCAAGGTGGGGGATTTACCGGAACCTGCCATTCGCCGTGACGGGGCTGTGCCTCGTGATCCTCTTCTTCCTGTCGGGGAACGCGGGGGGATACGGGCTGTGGCAGATGTCCGTCGCCATCGTCATCAGCTTCGCGTGCTATTTCCCCGTGGTGATCTGGGGGAAGAAGAAGCCGGTGGTGGGGATGCTGATGATGCCCAAGACGATCGCGTACGTATGGATGATCAGCTTAGGCCTTAGCCTGATCGGGAAGCTGTGACGCCCAGGCACTTTTGAATTTGAAAATTCCGGTTGATTTACCCTAGGGGTTCATTGTATAATGGATTCGGATGGGAAACAGGCGATATGGAAAGAGGAGATTGCGGATGGGCGACAGAGAGAACGACAAGGATAGAGAAGAAAAAGAAGGAAAAGAAGAAAAAGACGAAAAAGAAGTGAGCAGCCCGGAGGCGCGGGATGGGGGCGGGAACCCTCCCGCGAAGGGGAGCGACGGCGATCTGTCCGAGAAGGGCGGGCAGGACGGCGAGGACAATTCGAGCGAGTATGAGGACGTCTGCTGCATTTGCCGCCGCCCGGCGAGCAAGGCGGGCAAGATGATACGGATCGCGAGCGGGCTGAGCATCTGCCAGGACTGCATGCAGAAGACGTTTGACAGCATGAACCGCATGGGGTTCCCAATCGGCGACATGAGCAATTTCGGGAATATGCCGAACATCAACATGGTTAACCTGGCGGATCTCCAGAACATGAACGTGATGCCGAAGAGCCAGAAGATCAAGAAGAAGAAGCCGAAGGAAGAGAAGAAAAAAGAGGAAGAGCCGGTATTTGACATCCATTCCATCCCCGCGCCGCACAAGATCAAGGCGAGCTTAGACGAGCACGTGGTGGGCCAGGAGCATGCCAAGAAGGTGATGTCGGTAGCCGTTTACAACCATTACAAGCGCGTGGCCAGCGACTCGGAGGACGGCGTGGAGATCGAGAAGTCTAATATGCTGATGGTGGGGCCCACGGGAAGCGGGAAGACCTACATGGTCAAGACGCTCGCGAAGCTTTTGGACGTGCCCCTAGCAATCGCGGACGCGACGTCCTTGACGGAGGCGGGGTATATCGGGGACGATATCGAGAGCGTGGTTTCCAAGCTCTTAGCGGCGGCGGGCAATGACGTCGAGAAGGCGGAGCACGGCATCATCTTCATCGACGAGATTGACAAGATCGCGAAGAAGCGGAACACGAACCAGCGCGACGTCAGCGGGGAAAGCGTGCAGCAGGGGATGCTTAAGCTCCTAGAGGGGGCGGAGATCGAGGTCCCGGTCGGCGCGAACAGCAAGAATGCCATGGTGCCCTTAGCCACGGTCAACACGCGGAATATCCTGTTTATCTGCGGCGGGGCGTTCCCGGATCTGGAAAATATCATCAAGGAGCGACTGAACAAGCAATCCGCCATGGGGTTCCACGCGGATTTGAAGGATAAGTATGACAAAGAGGAGAATATCCTGCGGCGCGTGGAAGTGGAGGACATCCGCAAATACGGCATGATTCCGGAATTTTTGGGGAGGCTTCCCGTCGTTTTCGCGCTGGACGCGCTCACTGAGGACATGCTGGTGCGGATCTTGACGGAGCCTAAGAACGCCATCATCAAGCAATACCAGAAGCTGCTGCGCATGGACGAGGTGGACCTGAAATTTGACGAGGACGCGCTACGCGCCATCGCGCAGAAGGCGAAGAAGAAAGAGATCGGCGCCAGGGCGCTGCGGGCCATCCTGGAGGAATTCATGTTAGATATCATGTACGAGATCCCGAAGGACGACAACATCGGATCCGTGACGATCACGAGGGATTATATCGAGAACAAGGGCGGCCCGATCATCGCGATGCGCGGGTGAGGCCGCGGGCCGGGGCAGGAAATTGGCATGCCGGAGGCTCGGGGCGGGAAGTTTCGGGAGGGCCTAGGCATCCCGGCGTGTCAGAAGCGTCCCGGGGCAGGGAGAAAATGGCCTGCCGCAGGTACGGAAGAGAAAACGGCATGCCATGGGTCTGGAACAGGAAGGAAAGAGGTTTGCCGCGGGTCTTGGCGTGGGAGCCTGGGATGGCGGAAGGAAGCGCTCTGGGGCGAAGGGAAAATCGGTATGCCTACGGATTGGGAAAAGGAAGCGGGCATGCCGGAGGCCTGGAAGAGGTGGGAGGAAAGGAGAAGTGGTTGGATTGGAGAAGGCAAAAGTATACTTCACGAAGGAGATCACGCCGCAGGCGGTTATCCGGATGTTTGACGTCTTAGGGAAGAGCCTGCCGGGAAATGTGGCGGTGAAGGTGCATTCGGGCGAGAAGGGCAACCAGAATTACCTGCGCCCGGAGTTCATGCGCCCGATGGTGGAGAAAGTCGGGGGCACGGTCGTGGAGTGCAACACGGCTTACGACGGCATGCGCAATAGCACGAAGAAGCACAGGGAATTGCTGGCGGAGCATGGATGGTCAAAGTGCTTCAAGGTGGACTTGCTGGACGCGGAAGGCCCGGATCTCGTGCTCCCGGTCCCCAATGGGAAGGTGATCAAGGAGAACCATGTGGGGAAGGATATCGCCAATTATGATTCCATGCTGGTGCTCTCGCATTTCAAGGGGCATCCGGCGGGGGGATACGGCGGCGCGCTAAAGCAGCTTTCCATCGGATGCGCCTCCAGCAAGGGAAAGGCGCTGATTCACTCGGCGGGATTGACGGACGACCAGGAGATCGTGTGGGATCATATGGCGGACAAGGATATCTTCTGCGAGGCGATGGCGGACGCGGCGGGGACGGTACTTGAGTTTTTCAAGGGGAACACGGCGTTCGTGAGCATGATGTGCAATCTGTCGGTGGACTGCGACTGTTGCGCCGTGGCGGAGGATCCTTGCATGGCGGATATCGGGATCCTGTCCTCTTTAGACCCCGTCGCGCTGGACAAGGCATGCATGGACCTCATTTACCAGTCCGACGACCCGGGACGGGATCATTTCCTTCAGAGGGTCGAGTCCTTGCACGGCACGCATACGATTGACGCCGCGGCGGAGTTAGGGTACGGGACGAAAGAGTACGAGCTGATTCCTGTGGGGGCTTGAGGCGGCCTCATGCGTCAGGGATCGGGATGCCAGGCGCCGGCACGCTTGCGAGAACAGCCGGCGCCGTTTTTACG
This sequence comes from uncultured Eubacterium sp., assembly GCA_964580595.1. Lineage (GTDB taxonomy): Bacteria > Bacillota > Clostridia > Lachnospirales > Lachnospiraceae > Petralouisia. The sequence continues at coordinate 1,322 of CAZOLD010000015.1, read as the reverse complement.
GCGGCAAGGATTTTACGGCACTTGGTTTTAGGGCAGAATGGGCAGCAAAGCGGATGCTGTCTGGAAAGAAAGGGGAGAGGGGAAAATGATAGGGGAAGGGATCCGGAAATTGGGGTTCGGGCTGATGCGCCTGCCGCAAAAGGATGGGAAAATTGATCTGGACGAGGCCGCGCAGATGGTGGATTTGTTCCTGGAGGCGGGGTTTACGTATTTTGACACGGCATGGGCGTACGCCGGGAGCGAGGAGGCCACGCGCCGGATCCTGGTGGAGCGTTACCCTAGGGAGTCCTACCAGCTGGCCACGAAAAACGCCGCCTGGCTCAATTGCAAGTCCAGGGAGGAGGCGCTCGCGCAATTCGACACGTCGCTCGCGAGGACGGGCGCGGGGTATTTTGACTATTACCTGCTGCAAAACTTAGGGCTAGTGCGCACGAAATGCTTTGACGACTACGGCATGTGGGACTGGATACGGGAGAAGAAGGAGCAAGGGCTGATCCGGCATATGGGATTTTCCTTCCATTCCACGCCGGAAGAGTTGGAGGAGATCTTAGAGGCGCATCCGGAGATGGAGTTCGTCCAGCTGCAGATCAATTACGCGGACTGGGAGAACCCGTCCATCCAGTCGCGCCGCTGCTATGAGGTCGCGCGGGCGCACGGGAAGCCCGTGATCGTCATGGAGCCGGTCAAGGGAGGGATGCTGGCCAACCCGCCGGAGCCGGTCCGGGAGATTTTCAAGGAGGCCGATCCGGACGCCTCCTGCGCGTCCTGGGGCATCCGGTTCGCGGCAAGCTTAGACGGGGTCCTCACGGTCCTATCCGGCATGAGCAGCGTCGCGCAGATGCGGGACAACCTCTCCTACATGAAGGATTTCGCGGGGATGGGCGAGAAGGAGAAGGAGACGATTAGGAAGGCGCAGGCGGCCATCCAGGCGATCCCCCTGATCCCTTGCACGTCCTGCAATTATTGCGCGAAAGTGTGTCCGAAAGATATCGGCATATCCGAGACGTTCACGGCGATGAATTACAATACCCTCTACGGGAAAGAGGCCGCCGTGAGGCAGATGGGGTGGCTCTCGGACAGGAACGCGAGGAAGACGCCGGACCGGTGCGTCAAATGCGGCAAGTGCGAGCAGGCCTGCCCGCAGCACATAAAGATCCGGGAGGAATTGGAGAAAGCGGCCGCGGTCCTGCTGCCGGCGGTGCCGTAAGCCGGGCGGAATATCGCAGGCAGTGAGGGGAGCCGCCGCCAACCCCCATGTCCCGCAAATCGGGGCGCCGCCATGGATGAAAGCCCACGGATTGCTCCGCTGCGATGCAGCTTTC
>CAZOLD010000014.1:14858-18269 GCA_964580595.1 uncultured Eubacterium sp. | reverse complement strand
GGATTTTCATGAATTCATATTCCTCCCCGTATTCCTCAGCGGAAGGAAACAAAATCTTCCGCCTCGAGAGAACAAGTCAATGCGTTTCCTCCTCCAAGGATTCGTCCAAAAGTCCGTCCTTAGGTCCATCCTTAGGGTCGTCCATAGGTTCATCCTTAGGTCCATCCTTAGGTCCATCCTTAGGTCCATCCTTAGGTTCGCCCTTAGGTCCATCCTTAGGTCCATCATGAACCTTTAGCAAATTGGGCTCCGACACGATGGCGCTTTTGAGGGCGCTAAATTTCACCATGATGTCCTCGCCATGGATAATATATACCGGCTCATCAGCCCCGATATTCCTGCAGGCATCGCATATCCTTTGAATTCCACGTCCCCAACTTTCAATGTAGCCCGCACGATAAAAGACTCTGGCGATATCTGGATTGAACGGCTTTGAAGCGTGTGATTCCAGCAACGTCTCAGCCGTCCACCCGAATGGGAGCAGGCTGCTGTTGCTGACATACCTTGCGGGCCCGTCACGAAAACAGCTTCATTTTGCCGATGAGGCGGCTCCGGTTCCCGGCCTTTTTCAGGATTTCCCGCCCTTTCACCTTGCGCACGGCGCGATTATTATGAAGGAAACGCGCCAGCGTCAGGATCCACAGGACGGGCCAGAGCGGGAAAAATTTCCCGGCGGTCGGGTAATTCAGGCGCATCTGGTGGTGGAATTCGCGCACATAGGCGAAAATGCCCGTTCCCCGCATCGCGACCATGCGCTGGCCGTCGTCATGGCCGAATTCCCCGGCGCCGAACACGTCCTCCATGAACTCGCGGACGAGGCTCCGGGAGGCCGCCGCGTCCTCCGGCGGGAACGCCGCCGCGTCCGGGCGCAAGCCCAGACATTCGATGCAAGCCGCGTCTAAGACGCGCGCGAAGCCGTCCGTCCCGCTCTCTTTCGCCAGGAGCCGGAACTCCTGCCTATCTTCCCTTGACACGCCATGATTCCAAAACACCGCCCAGTCGCAGAGGAATTTTAGGCCGAAGCCCGCCCGCAGGAAATGCTGCAGCATATGCACGAGCAGGTAAAACGCGTGGTACGCGTCCGATGGCTGGAGGAAGGGGACGCCCCACGCCTCATTTTGCACGATCCGGCTTTGGTAGCGCTGCTCTAAGCCCTCCAGGAAACGGTTCATTTTCCCGCTCTCAAACGGCTCCGCCAGCATGCTGTGCAGCTCCACGGAAATCCCTTCGTCATTCACCAGCTCCACATGATGCAGCGCCAGCTGCTCCTCGCGCCGCGCGAACCCTTCCGACTCGAGGATCTCCTCGGCGCGCCGGAACGAAGACGGATCCGGGATCAGGATGTCCACGTCGCCCGACTTGCGCAGCTCGGGGACGGGGTAATAAGACGCGGTCGCCGCGCCTTTTAGCACGATGGCGCGAATCCCGTTTTCCCCAAGCGCGTGCGTGACATATTTTGTCAAAAACAGCAGGCGGTAGCTCGTCCGCACGGTCACCTTTGACGGGCCTAGCACCATGGCTTCCCAACTTTGCGGGCAGCCCTCGAACGAAAGGCCGGCCAGCAGCGGCAGGACCGCGTGCTTTCTCGCGATTTCCGTCATTTCCCGGAAAACGCCCTCTTTCTCGCCTTCCGGAAGCGAGTGTGCGCCGTCCCCGCCGTAAAATACCGGCTCTAAGCAATCCGCCAAAGAAGGCGTGTCCTCGGGGCCTTCCGCGTTAAGCGCCGCCGCGAGGCTTCCCAGGAGGGCTTTCTCGGCCAAGTTTTTCGTGGAATCCGAGGCGCGGCCGGGGCTTTTTTTCCTCATGCGGGAAATGAGGCTTGCCGCCTTTTTTCTCAGGAAACGGAATTCTTTCGTCCTCCAATATACCGCCAAGAACCATAGGTTCGGCACGATGGCGCAAATCACCAGGCGGGCGGCCAGCTCCTGCCACAGCGGCAGGCCGCGGGAGGAGACCGCGCCGCACAGCCAATCCGACGCGGCCCACCCGATCCCGATCACCGCCACATAGGCAAAATAGCGCAGGAAATACCCGCCGCAGGATTTCTTGAAGCCGTATTTGTACAGCACGTATGGCTCTACCCAGAAGGACGTGAGCAGCATGCTAAGGAAGGTCCCCAAGAACACGCCCACCGTGCCCATCCGGCGCACCAGCAAAAGGGAAATCACGATGTTTGCCACGGCCTCCGCGATCGCCTTGTGCCTGTCATGCCAGAACAGGCCCATGGAATCCCGGAACGTCAAGGCCGCGTTCCGCATGCCGTTCATGAAAAAATTCAGGCAGAGCACGAAAACGATGGCCTCCGGGAAGACATACTGGTCGCCGAAGCTCAGGCGGATGAACGGGTTTAGCGCCTCAAACAGGCAGATAAAGGCAAACCCGTACATCCATTGCCCGATGAATAACACGGCTTCGAACACTTCCCTGATATGGTCCTCTTTTTCCGTCACGCCAAGGTTCCCGACGCTCGCGGTTATCCCTTGGTACACCTGGTTTAACATCTGGCGGACGGAGCCGATGACCAGGTAGTAATTCGAATAGCTCGCCACGCTAGAGAGGCCCACGAACGCGGACAGCAGCAAATTGTCCGTGTTATTCACGATGACCGCGCTCACCTTATGCATCAGCATGGCGCGGATATCCGAAAAAATCTTCTTTTTCTCCTCTGTCGGGAGAGGCGCCGGATTTTTCTCCTTCAGGAAGGGGTACAGCCGATCCGCCCGCAGGGAAATGCAGACGTTGCACAGGATCGTGGTCGCAATATTAATAAGTAGGAACAAAATGAAATCGTGGCGGATGATGAGGACCGCCATTTGGAGGATGTCCTGGATCACCCAGGACATCGTTTGGTAAAACGTGCCGATATAGAGCAGCTGGTTCGCGTCCATCAGCGTTTTCTTGTAAATCAGCAAATAGGAGCAGATCGTGTTCGCTAGGTAAAGCACGTAAATCAGCGTCAGATGGTCGACATTCTCATAATCCTTGATGAAATATCCCATGAAAGGGATCAGCGCGCCGCCCGCGACAGCCACGATCGCCGCGACGGCAAGATAAAATTTCCGGAACAGGTGCATCAGGGAACGCTGTTTCTCGATATCGCCTTGCGCGATGGGGCGGTATAGCGCGTACGTGATTGCCGTGCCAATCCCCATTTCCGAAAGGGAGAGCACCTGGATGATGTCGACGAAGAGGCCGTTCACGCCGACATAGCTTTTGCTGAGGTTGTGCGTGAAAACGACGCGCAGCGCGTAGCCCATGGCGATCGCTGTCAGCCTGGATATCAGCGCCACGGTCGTGTTCCGCGCCGAATATTCTGTCCTGGTCTTCCCTTCCATATTATAATGCGCTCCTTCGCCGCTATGCCCGCGCCGATTTGCTCCCCGCGCTACGCGCGTCTCCGCCTACGCTTGC
>CAZOLD010000014.1:13457-14758 GCA_964580595.1 uncultured Eubacterium sp. | reverse complement strand
CTACCGCTCGAATGAGGATTTTTCCGGCAAGGCCTCCTCAAACGCCTCGATGACCTGGCGCTTCGCGCGCGGGAAATCAATCGGCCCGTTCGCGTCGTTGATGCAAATCACTTTCGCCTTCCCCTTGGCAATGGCCGCCGCCAGGTCCGGATTGTCGCTTTTCACGTCAAAGTACCGGAACCCCTTCAGGACATTCCTCGGGCAAAAATTCCCGGAAAGCTTCTGCCACTCCCGCGCCAGGTATTGGCTCACATCCTCCTTGTCCCGGAATCTATGGCTGCAGGTGGCGTCCAAAAGCGCCGGCTCCTTCTCCCAAAGCGTCCGGAACGTCTCTTTCAAAAACGGCGCCGGCCCGTGCGACGTGTAAAACCCCGTATATTTCGGGAACGCCAGCTCCAGCATATTATAAAAGAAATAAAGCGGCGGGTAGCCGATCTTGAAATAGGCGCACGGCTGCCGCCTCACATTCTCACGCTTGGAAAAATATTTGGACAAAGCGAGGGAATTGTTCATATATATATGCGACATGACAGGGTTATCCGGGTTCGCGACGACCGGCTGGAACGCCAGCATGTCACAGGGCTTGCCGTCCCGGAAAAAATCCTCCGGCGAGGACGCGCCGATAAGGAACACGTCGTCATTAAAATAGACAAATCGCTCCGAAAGGCCCTCTATCCGGTGCATATTCCATTCAATCGCGTGGGAATTGAACGTGGGGAGGTATTTTTGAGGGATGAAATCCTCATGGCGCACGATATGCAATTTCGGGTGCGAGACGTCCAGCCAATCCGGCAGATGCCCCCAGGTGATAAAATGGATTTTCCGGACCCACGGCGCGTACTTCTCCACGCCGCGGAACCAATACCGCAAATTCCCCCAATCCCTGTACCGCTCGTCGGCATCGTCGACGCTGTCCGCCCCATCGCGCACGGGCGCGCCGTCGCCGCCCGCGCCCTGTCCCAACGGCTCTGCCCATGTCGTCTTTTCTTTTTTCCACTCTTCATCGCCGCCATCCACCCAGGTGATGGCAAAATCAATTTCCTGCGTCGCCATATTCCCTACCCTCAGCCCATGTTCCCAAAACCATGTTCCTCAACTCGCATCCGCTATCCCGCGCTTCTCCTCATCCGTATTCTGTCGCTTCCGCTTCCCGCATTTCCGTCAAGCGTGCATCACCGAATTGCCGCGCACCGCACCACGCGCGGAACCAAGGCTTCCTCGGCTACGCTGCTTTCCATATCCGCGACCCTTCGTGTTCGCTCGCCGGCGCGTTTCGCGCTTCGCTTCCCGCGTTTCCGCAG
>CAZOLD010000014.1:11888-13357 GCA_964580595.1 uncultured Eubacterium sp. | reverse complement strand
CGTGGCGGCAGAGAAGGAGGTTTATCATGGGAAAGAAACGCGTCCTTACGCTTGTCTTGATTTTCGCGGTATTAGCGGCCGCCGCCGGATCCGCGGCGGGATATTTTTACCTATGCCGGTATTACGACGTCTCCTACCGGCCCATGGAATATGCGGCCACCAGCATCCCCTTGTCCAACCCCTATCGCGGCTGGTACGGGATTTACGGATACACGCTCTCCGACGATAATCCGCCAGACATGGAGGACGTGCGCAAATCCATTTCCTCCGACCCGTGTGAGCTTGCCCTCCTGGAAATCAACCTGAGAAATTACGCCGCGTCCGACATCAGCGATACGGGCCTCGCGCAGCTGGACACGCTGCTCCGCGCCTGGGAAGACGACGGGCGGCAGCTGATCCTGCGTTTCCTCTATGATTGGGACGGCAAGGCCAAGGAGACGGAGCCGGGCGACATTTCCATCATAAAACGCCACATGGGGCAGGTCGCGGAAACCGTCAACCGCCATAAGCAGTCCGTGTACCTCCTGCAGGGCATTTTCGTGGGCAACTGCGGGGAGATGAACAACTCCAATTATATGCGGGAGGGCGACATGCGCGAGCTCACCGAATGCCTGGCCTCCGCCGTAGACCCGTCCATTTTCCTGTCCGTGCGCACGCCGGCGCATTACCGCGCCATCTGCCGCTCCTTTGAGCCTGTTTCCGCGGATAAGGCGTTTTCTGGGGAGATCGGCGCGAGGATCGGCCTGTTCAACGACGGCATGCTTGGCTCGGAAAGCGACCTTGGCACATACGGGGATTCCCCGCTGGATGAGTCGGGGGATTTTAACGGCAAAGGCACCCGCGAGGAGGAAATCTCGTTCCAGGAAGCGCTGTGCCGCTTCGTGCCGAACGGCGGCGAGGCCGTCCTGGACAACGAGTATAACGATTTCCCGAACGCTGCAGAGGATCTGCGCAGGATGCACGTCTCCTACCTGGACCGGGGATACGACCTTGAAGTGCTGGACAAATGGCGCGGCAGCTCTTACGAGGGCCCAGGGCACTTCCATGGCGCGAACGGCTATTCCTACATTGGCGATCACCTGGGCTACCGCTATGCCTTCCGCTCCTCAAGCTGCGATTTCAACACGCTCCGGGATGAGAAGGCCTCCCTTTCCCTCACAATCGAAAATGAGGGATTCGCGAACTGCTGCCGCCCCCTTTCCTCCGAAGTCACCGTGCTTAGGGCGGACGGGAGCGTCCTCGATGCCATCCCCCTTGACGCGGACGCCCGTTTCTGGGAAGGCGGGAAATCCACCACGCTCAAGATCCCCCTAGACATCCGCACTTACGGGGAGGGGGAGTACAAAATCTACTACCGGCTTTCCGACCCCGCGTCCGGGCGCGCCATCCGGTTCGCCAACACGCTCTCCCTTTCCGAGCACGGGTACCTCATCGGGAACCTGAAAGTCGGAAAATAACCCGCCATCCGC
>CAZOLD010000014.1:0-11788 GCA_964580595.1 uncultured Eubacterium sp. | reverse complement strand
CGAGCACGGGTACCTCATCGGGAACCTGAAAGTCGGAAAATAACCCGCCATCCGCGGGGAAGGCCGCGCCGTGCCGCGATCCGCTTAGGAAAACCTCCCCAGGCAGACGCGCCCGTCCTCCCTGGAGGGGTTCGCCAGGAAAATTACACGCCCGTCGCGGCGCCTGCGCACGGAAAAGAGCAGCGTGGCCGCCCCTTCCATGATTTCCGTATCCGGGAGGACGGAAAGCTCCCTCGTCTCTCCCGGCTGCAGGTTCCCCAAATTTCCCCCGCAATCCAGTTTTTCCCGTCTCCCGCCCGGGAATTCCGCGTAAACCTCGGGAAGCGCCTCCCCGCGCAAGGGCGCGAAACCCGTATTCTCGACGCGAATCCGAATTTCCCGGCTCCTTTTCCTAGATAGGGAAACGCCGCGCAGCATCAATCGATATCCCAGGTGGCACCCGATATATCGCAAGATGCCGCATCCATCCCAGGGTCCGTCTTCCCGCCAGGCCTCCTTCTCCCATTCCCCCAGCCGGGCAGGGTCATGCAGCCGGTTCAGGTAATCGGCCTTCGCGAGGCGCAGCTCCTCGACCGCCTCCCTGCCGCCGATGCGCGCGCCCGAAACGGCCTCCCCGCCATAGGGGACGTATTCGGAAATCCGCCCGAGGAACGCCAATTCCTCCCGTCTGCCCCATTTTCCTTCCCATCCCGCGGTCTCGCGACTTCCCGCGCCGTAAGTGCCCAGGTCGTCGCCGGAGCCGAACATCCCGTCGTTAAAAATCCCGACAGGGCTCGCGCCGCCCCGCGCCGCATCCCATGCCGCGGTCCCTTTCCCTTCCGGATGCAGCATCCGCCAATGCTGCGGCGTGCGGACGGCCACCGGAACGCCGCCCGTGGCCTCGCCCCACGTGAGGAGAAGCTGGCGCAGGCGCTCCCGGGAAAGGAATTTGGAATCGTGCATCTCTCCCCAGCTCCCGATAAAAAGCCCCTGGGCGACCAGGACATTGTCCCTGTGCTCCCCCACGACCTGCCCGATCTGGCGCATATGCGCCAGCACCGTCTGAAAGAATTCCGGCTCGCGCTCCATGCCGCGCCCCTCGCGGTCATAGGCGACGCGCAAGATGGCCTCCTTCCCGTTTTCCTCAAAAAACCTAAGGATTTCCTCGAACCGCGAAAGCGCGTCCGGCGGGATTTCCGTCCCCCGGTACGCCCCGATGTCCACGAACGCCAGCGCCAAGGCCTCCTCCTCATTCAAGGACCAAGCCAGCTCCTTGAAATCCGCCGTTTCCTCGAGCGAAAACGGGAAAATCCGGTACCATCCGCAAGAGGGGTTCCTCAAATATTCCGTTGTCTCGCAAAGCCTCTCCGGGATAAACCGGGCGGCCCGCCCCGCCCTAATAAAGCTCATTGGTCAATTTATCCTCTGTCTCCAAGCGGAATACCTTGATGCGGCACACGACCGCCAATATCGAGAAAAACATGCGGAACATGTAAAGGACCGGCTTCCACCCGGAGTGCATGCTGTACCCTTTCGTCCGGGGATGCATGACCGCCGGGATTTCCCGGATACGGAAACCCAGCAGCAGCATCTTCATGATCATGTTCGCGTCGGGGTATTTGTCGTCAAAATGTCCATATTGGGAATAATACAGCACCGTCCTCCGGTTCAGCCCCTGCAGGCCTGTCGTCGGATCCGCGATATGGCGACCGGAGAACGCGCGGATCATGGCGCGGAACAAGCGGTAGGCGAAATTCTTGACTGCCGACGTCGGAAAATCCGAGCTTCCCGGCATGAAACGGGAAGCCAGCACGATGTCCGGATAGCAGCCGTCCTCGTCCGCCGTCTTCAGCTCGCGGTAGATTTTCGGGATGTTGCAGGCGTCGTGCTGCCCGTCCGCGTCCATCTGGATCACATATTTGTAATTGCGGCGGATGGCGTATTTGTACCCCAGCTGGAGCGCGCTCCCGTAGCCTAAGTTGAACACGTGCGTCACGAGCGCGTGGTTCCTCTCCTTGACCACGCGGTTCGTCGCGTCCTGGGAGGCGTCGTTCATGACAAGGATGTCCGCAAATTCGCTGATTTCCGGCTCTTCCAGCTTATCCAGCACTTTCGTGATGTTTTTCTCTTCGTTATACGCAGGAATAATGATCAGAACTTCCTTTTTCCCTTCCATGGCAATGTCTCCTTGCTTCCCGCGCGCCCGCGTTCACAGCAGGCTCAGCAGCATCTGCATTTCCTTCGGGTTTTCCTGCTCGCGCCCTTTTGCCGCCTCCCCGAAGCGCTTCCGTTTCCCCTCGTCCTCAATCAGGCTCGCCACGCACCGGAATATCCCTTCCGGGGAAAGCTCGCAAAGGAGGCCGTCCTTCCCGTCCGCCACCTGCTCCCGGTTGCCGCTGCAGTCCGACGCGATGATGGCGCACCCTAAGGCCTGCGCCTCCTGAATCGCGATGCTTTTCCCCTCAAACCGCGTCGCGTGGACGTATATCCCGCATTGCAGGTAATAGGGATATGGGTTCTCCACCGCCCCTAGCAGCACGAAATCCTCTTCCAGGCCCAAATGCCTGCGCTGCCGCTCCAGGCTCTCCCGCTGGTCGCCCTCCCCAAGGACATACCATCGCGCGTGATATCCAGCGTCCTTGATTTTCCTCATGGCCTCCAGCGCGATATCGTATGCCTTCTGATGAGTCAGGCGGCCCACCGTGAGCAATCGCATGCCGCGAAACCCGTCGGAAAACCCCCCGGGCTGTTGCGCCAGCCCCAAAATCCGGTTCCTGTCAATGATATTATGGAAAATCGACGTTTTGCCTTCCCATTCGGGATAGGCCGCCAGGAACGCGTCCCGCACTTCCTTGGAAACCACGAAAATCCGGTCAAATGCCGCGTAGCATCCCTTGTCCATTTTCCTCGTATATCCGGCGTTCCCGTAATCGATATGCACGAACGCCGCTTTTTTCTTCGCCTTCACGTGGTCAGCCGTAAAGTAGGTCGCCCCGCCCTCCAGGTACGCGATCGCCAGGTCATACTCCTCCGCTGGGTATTCGCCGCCGTCCGAAAGCATCCTCCAGAACAGCTTGTCCATCTGGAAGCGCTTCTGCTTGCGCATCTCATTAACCGCGACAGCCATCCCGCGCAGCTTCCCCAGCCATTTCCCGTTGCGGAAAAAGCTGTGAGCCACGGCCTTAATCATATGGCGCCGCCCTTCCTCCGACAGCACGGAGACGGCTTCATATTCCCGGTTCAGCAGCGTGACGTGGCCGGGGAGGTCCCGCGACAGCTCGCCCTGCCCCAGGATCACGTAAACGGACACCTCGTATTCTTCCGCAGGGAAACGGCGCATCAGTTCCAGCATCGCCATTTCCGCCCCCGCCCGCCCCAACGTATTGATCACGAATAAGACCTTATGCTTCATTCTTATTTTTTCCTTTTTCCCCGCCGTGCCCGGCGTCTTTCCCGGATTTCTTCGCCTTCTCCCGCTTTCCCGCCTTCTCGTCCTTCTTCTGTGACTGGGGCTTGCCTTCTTTCCCTTGCTTCTCCGATATCTCTTCTTTCCCCTGTTTCTCTTCCTTCTTCTGTGACTGGGGTCTGCCTTCTTTCCCTTGCCTCTCCGACATCCCCTCTGTTTCCTGCTTTTCCTGCCCCTTCTCTTTCCCCTGCTTCTCTTCTTTCTTCTGCGCCTGGGGCCTGCCTTCTTTCCCCGGATTCTCTTCCTGCTCCTGTGCCTGGGGCTTCGTCTCTTTTTCCGGCGTTTCCTTTGCTCCCTGCTTATCTTGCGCTTCCGGCTTTCCTGCCTTCTCCGTCTTCACGATATGCAATTTTTCCAGGATGATCTCATTTTCCTGGTTCAGCAGGGACACGTGCATCGCCAGCTCCTGGTTCTTGCGGAGCAGCTCGGAAACCGCGCAGCTCAGGTAAAAGAAGCATCCCATGATGGAGAGGCTGATCAGCATGTATGCCGGCACCGCTTCCAGCGGAACGATTTTCGTCCAATCGGACAAGCCAGGCACCGCGCCCAGCAAGATGAAAACGATGGAGAAAGCTCCCCAGCAGAGCATGAACCCAACCGTGATTTTCCGATATACGAAAGACAAAAAATCCACAATCAGCAGCGCGATGCCTTCCACCACGGTCATCACGCACAGAAACGTCGCCGTCATCCCGCTTTCACCGCCCCTTTCCGATCCTCATCCCTCTCGCCGCTGGCCGCCCGGACAGGTTCCCCGCCCAATCCGCGTCGCGCCCAGGCGTCATGCCGCCAGGATTTGCGGGGCGCGCTGCCCGGCTTGCCGCCGTGCCATATCCGTCCGCCCAGCTGTCACTGCCTCTCGCGCCGCCTCGCCCATTCGCGGGCTGCGTCGCCCAGTCATCGTCACGGCTCGTCACGCCATATCCGCCTTGCGCTCTCGCGCCGCCGTATCCGTCCGCCCAACCGTCTCCGCCTCTCGCGCCGCCTCGCCCATCCGTGGGAAGCGCCGCCCAGTCGTCGTCACGGGCCGCCGCGCCATATCCGCCTCGCGCTCTTGCGCCGCTATTTCCGTCCGCCCAGCCGTCTCCGCCTCTCGCGCCGCCTCGCCCATCCGTGGGAAGCGCCGCCCAGTCGTCGTCACGGCTCGTCGCGCCATATCCGCCTCGCGCTCTTGCGCTGCCGTATCCGTCCGCCCAGCCGTCACTGCCTCCCGCGCCGCCATTTCCGTCCGCCGGCAACGTCGCCCAATCGTCGTCACGGCCGGACACGGCTCCGTCCTCGCCCGGCAGCGTCGCCCAGTCGTCGTCAAGACCCCGGCGCATTTCGGAAGAATAGACCTTTGACGGCGCCACCTCGCCTTTCCCATAGCGGATCAAGGTGCCGCGGCAGAAAATATGCTCGTCCAGATGCCTCTCCACCCAGCGAAGCCTGAAATAAGCGACCGTCCATCCCGCCAGCGAGCCCACGCCGACGCCGATCCCGTACCATTTTTCCGAAAGCCCGGTAGCGTAGATCGAGACGAACAGCGTGACCAGCACGAACACGATGGACGCGGCCAGCGCCCCGGTCAAGTCATTGTAATAATACAGGAATATGATTGCCGAATACATCAGGAACAAAACGAAGTATCCAGCCGCCAGGCATGGGTAAATCTGCATGACAAGCCCGGAAAACCCGTATTGGGGCAGGAAGATCACGCAAGCCAGGAACACGCAGATGGAGATGATGAACTGGATGCGCGCCAGCGTCATGAGCTCGGAAGCCAGCTGCCGGAACATCCGGTTCTGCGCGTTCCGGATGTCCACGCCCCTCCCGCCGATCACGGCCTCGGAATACCCCTTGTATTTGTCACGGAAATTCATTTCCAGGCGGGAAATCAAAATGACGGTGGCGGAAATGTTCGTGAACATCGCGAGGCAGCTCGCCATGTCGTAAGCGGGCGCGCAGACGAAGCTGTTCACCACCTCCATCCGTATGTCCGTCGTCCAAAATACGAAATTATGGATGTAAAGGCCCAGCGTGTAGAGCGTGTTGATGACGACGAGCTGCCACAGCTTCCAGAAATAACGCAGCACCGGGCGGTAACGACCGCTGTTTTTCTTGAAATACCGCTTGATCATGGCTATCTCCTGGCAAGCGATCACCACGAAGCCCACCACGAGGGATACCAGCATCGAATTCGTCACGGGGAACGAGAACACGTACACCAGGATCACCGACAGAATAAACGACACGACCATCCCTACCGTGAAGAAAATCGTGATTTTCTTGTAATCCTTGCAAATCTGGATATACAGGATCGCGTAAAATACCAGCACGCAAGCGATGTAGCCGCAAAATCCGGCAAACACGTACAAGACGTCGACCTTCCCGACGACCGCCTCATGGATGCAGAACGGGATCCCGGCCAGGCAGCCGATCGCGACGCTTATGGCCAGCCCCACGTAAAAGCAGGGCATGATGTCCTCATAGCGCTCCTCGAAAATCACGTCCGACATATAGCGGGAAAGCAGCGCGTTGCAAGGGGCCGTCGTGAGGAGCGAGAAAATGAACATATAAAGGACCGTGGTGGAAAACAACTCGCGCGGCGCGTAGGGTACCTTCGCGAGCCCGAGCACTTTCCCCATCAGGAAAATATTCCCGATTACCAAAAACATCGGCGCGACCGTGACGATCGTGCTGTACCCGAAGCCAATCAGGTCCGCTACCAGCGTGTTTTTCTCAAAAATACGGTTCAGCCTTACACCTATCCCCGCCATAACGACAACCATGCCTTTCTTTTTCTATGGATTCCCCTGCCCGCGTCCCGGGCGGGGCCGCGCCTTCCCCGAATCCCCTGCCCGCGCCATTTCCCCGGAGCCGTCCCGGAATCCCTTGCCTACGCCAAGTCCCCCGCCGGGATCAAGCCATCCTCAAATTCCGTGTAGATGGACTCGTATGTCTTCTTCATGTCCGAGAGCTTGTATTTGGACATCACCCGGCGGTAGCCGTTCTCCCCCATCCGCGCGCGGAGCTCGGAGTTGTTGGCCAGCTCCAGGATTGCCTGCGTGATTTCCTCGATGTTCATGATATGGGTCAGGATCCCGGCTTCCCCGAAGTCGTCGCCCTCCCCGTACAAAAGCCCGCGGCAATTCCCCACGTCCGTCGCGATGACCGGCTTGCGGGCGGCGAAGCTCTCCAGGATCGTGAGCGGCTGCCCCTCGCTGATGCTCGTCAGGATCGTCATGTCCATGCGGCCCAGGTAATCTTTCACGTCAATCCTCCCGGTAAACACGATGTCCCCCACCTGCATGGTCTCCACCAGGTCAAAGCACTCCTGCGCGTATTCCCTGTCCTCGTCATACGGCCCCATGATCCACAGCTTCAGCCTCGGCTGCTTCGCCTTCGCGTAAGCGAACGCCTGAATCATCGTCTTCACGTCCTTGATCGGCGTCACGCGCAGGACAGCCCCGATATTGATATATTTCTTATCCTCCTCCGTCTGTGGCGCCAGCTGGTCAAACCGCTCGACGTTGATCCCGTTCGGCGTCACGATGGTCTTGTCCGCCGGGCATCCCAGCTCAATCTGCAGCTCCCTGGCATGCTCGTACAGGCTAGTAACGAGGTCCGCCGTGTCATAGGCCAGCTTGGACATCTTGCGGAATTGCTCGATCCAGATATTCTTGTAGATGCCCTTCACCCATTTCGCCTTGATCAGCTCCTCCTCGCGCTCCCTGGTGTAAATCCCATGCTCGGAAATCAAGAGGCGGCTGCCGTGGCGGTAACTCGCCATGCTCCCTAACACTCCCGCGTACCCCGTCGCCACGCAATGGTACAGGTCCGCCTTGGGCACGTCCATTTTCAGCGTATGGAACAGGGGCAGGTAAATCGAACGCATGGTCCACAGGAAATCCGAGTATACGACCTGGCTGTAATTCAGGTTATAGCAGTCCGACACGATATGGAAGAAATCCGGCCCCATCAAGAGCGCGTTCAGCGACAGCCCGGGCTTCTGGAAAAGCTTGAATAACGTGCGCCAGTCGATCTTTTGGTTCAGCACCAGGCTTCGAATGGCGTTGTATTCATCCTCGTTCAGCCTTGGCTGCTTCTGCTTGCGGCTGCCGAACCAATCATCGTCGTCTAAATAGAGCTCATGCACCTCCGTCAGGTTTTCCGGGAGGTCATACACGAATTTCCCCCGATAGGAGCGGTTCGCCACGATGGATAGCAGCACGAACTCCGTATCCGGAAACGACCGTATCAAGCTGTGTATCCAGCTCGACACGCCGCCGACCACATATGGATAACATCCCTCTGCAACTATGCAGACTTTCAAATAACCTGCCATCTGCCCCCGCTCCCGAGGCGGATTCCCGCCTATGTCAATAATAGTACCGCTTGTTCGTATCTTTCAGCTTTAGCTGGACCTCGCGGCTCTTCGCCTTGATCAGGTACGCGTCTTCCTCGATTTCCACGGCGTCCGCGCCAACCGCGCCCTCGATCTCCTCCCCGTGCGTCCGCAAAATCAGCCACGCGCTGTCCTCGAAATTGCTCAAGTGGATGGAGATGACGTCCTTCACCCTGTGCTGGGAGTATTCCAGCGACAGGAATTTCCGGACGTGCGCGTTGCTCTCCGCTAGCGTCGTCTTGTCAAACATCGAGAATTTCTTCCAATAAGTGCTGGTGTTCCCGGCAAACTTCCGCGCCAGCTTCTCCCAGGAATCCTGGTCCGTGGACGGGTAGGCGACGGGATTTAAGTCCACCTGGATGTTGGAATACCCCAGGGCGGTCTGCAGGCTCACCATGCGCAAATCCTCGCTGAACTTATGGCTGTAGCCGTTGCACACGCCCCTTTGGCGGATGATGGAATTCCAGTTGTAGTAGGACACCATCCAACCGCTCGGGCTGTAATCCGAGAATACCGTGCGAACCGTGGCGAGCCGCCTCCGCTTCAGCGCGTCCTTCAGATCCTCTTCCGGTATGTTCCCCTGGTAAAAGGAGAGGATGGCATAATCCGGCACCGTCGCGTCTAGGAATTCAATGTCCTTGCTCAGCTTTTCCGATATGCCGACGTCCTCCCCGTACGTGCCGGAGAGCCCCGTTTCCGCGTTCTGCTCCCGGAACAGCTTCATGTAATAGACCAGCATGTCCTCCTCCGGCTTGAGCTCATCCATGTATTCCATTTGAGGCATGATCATGCACGTCATCTTATAGGAATTCTGCTGCGCCACGGAAACCAGGCCGGGCCAGACGATGTCCCGGTAGACCGCCTTAAGCGACTGGCTGTAACGCCTCATCATCTCGTCCTTGTTCTCGTCGGACAAATCCGGGAAGTTCAGCACCACGAGGTTCTGCGCGTTGATGATGGGATAGACATAGTATTCCTGCGCCTCGTAGAAGAGCGCGCTTAGGATGCCAAGGCCCTCGTTCCCGCTCATGTAATCGCCGTTCACGGCGAAAACCATGGATTCCCGGTAGCTGCTGCGCCACACGACGGCGGGGAGGTTCTGGTTGCGCATGATAAGGTCGTCGTTTTCCATAAACCCGCGCGCCTTCATCTCCTTGTCGTCCATCATCCCGTACATGTACATTTCCGTGCCCGCGGACAGGCGGTACCATGGCATGGTGAGATCCAAGTCCTGCTGCGTCTTTTCCATCGTCTCGTCCAGCTTGTATTCCTTCTCGCCACCCAGCAAGAACCCCTTCATCACGCGGATCCCCTCCGCCTTGACCTCATCCTCCACGACTTCGCGGATGCCCAGCATGGAGCGCAGCTGCCCGGATTCCTTGATCTCCTCCACGTCTGGGAGGCTGCAGAACACCATGTTGACGCCTTCACCCGCTAATTTGCCCAATATCAGCAAATCCTTGTCCAAATCCAGGTACTTCGCGTCCAGGAAGATGGCGGCGGGCAAATCGTCCTCATCCATCTCGAAATCCGACAGGGAATGGCAGATCTTTAAGTCCCGCTTGGTATAAAGGCACCATTCCGACATGATGCTGCCCTCGGGCGTGGCCGCGTCCCCGACATAGACAGCCGTCCTCCCCTGCTCCTTGCGCAGGGCGTCGTCGGATGTCGAGTCCGCCGCCTTCTTCTCCGCTAACTTCGCGTCCGCCACGTTCTCATATCCATTTTCCCCATACGCGTTCACGCGATCCTTTAAGATCTCCGGAACCTGGAACATGAACATCACCACCAGCATGATGACCGTGATGGTAAAGAAATTCCTGCGGGATACCATGTGAAATCCTCCATTGCCACGGCGCTTGCCCGCGGGCCGGCCTCCGCCTGCCGCCGGCGCTTCCCAAGCGCCCTTTTTCCGCGCCCCGCCGCTAATTCACGGCGAAATTGATGGGCCGGTACAAATCCTGCTCCACGCAATAGCAGACAAAATTCTCTGACTCATAATAAACGGTCGTCTCGTATGGGTACATTTTCCGGAACTTCTGCGCCCACCGGTACGCCTTTGACATCTCGACCAGGCGGTTCTGCCCCTGGTACATGGAAATGCCGGTGCCCGCGGGAAGCGGCATCTCGGCCATCTCCTCCGAAATCTCGGGCTCGTCCCCGCGGTACGCCCTGGCGTACACGATCGGGATTTTCTCTATGAAAAAGTAAACCTTCGAAGTCGGTATCGTCACCACGTTGTCCCCCGGCTTCTCCACTCCCTTGAGGAACGTGTGCAGCTCCTCGTGGTACCCGAAATCCTCGCCCATCCGAAGCTCGTCGTTCGCGGAGCAGATGGTCCAGGTGAAGTCCTCATTGTCGTGAATGATGTTCGTCAGGCACTCGATTGCGTCGTTTGTCTGCAGCGACTGCCTCTCGGGGGGCGTGCGGATCAGCCCCTCCTGGCTCGTGTACCAGACGACCGCCGCCAGCGCGGCCAGGGAAAGCGTGTTCCTTATCCATCGGAACGCCTTCTGCGGGAACCATCCCAAAACCAGCTGCAGCGCGGCGTCCGCGCACAGGCTCCAGGCCGCCGCGGTCACGTATGCTAGGAAAATGCAGGTGCGGATCGCGTCCATGAGCGTCGGCAGGCCCAGCCTGGAAGCCGACTGCAATATCGCGAGCGCGAACATCCCCGCGGACAGCGACAGGCACATCGCGCCGTAGTCCGTCTTCCGCCCCGCGAAAAACACGAGGGAAACCAAGGCTAGGAACGCGATCGCGCCCACGAGCGCCCACTGGAACAACGGGTAGCTGTCGGAAATGACATATATCTTCATCGCGTCCCAGAACGCGGCAAGCGCGGATTCCAGCTTCCCGACCACCTTATCCAGGAACGTTCTTTTTGGCGCTGCCGCCACGCCCGCGCCATCCACGGACACGCCGCCTTCGCCCTCCACGGTCGTCCCGCCTTCCGCGACCTGCCCGGATTCCGATACCTGGCCGCCGGATTCCCCCGCCGAAACGCTGCCTGTCTGCGTGACGTCCGTATGGTTCTCGCCGGAAATCACCTTCATGCCCCATCCTAACGATCCCTGCAAAGGCGTCCCCATCAGGAACGCGACAAGCATCGGGAAAATGGAGATGGCCATGGAGGCGATCCCCGCCAACATGACTTTCTTGAAATAAGCGGGGCGGAACAGGCGGAAGCAATACCCGACCGCGATCCCCACGCACAGGAGGCCGGCGATCATCGTGTCATAAAAGTGCGCGGAAAACGACATCCCGAAGCTGATGACGAAGCCCGCCAAATACCAGTAATCCGCTGTTTTCGGGGGACGCGCTTCCCGTTTCCCGTCTTTCCCCCTGCCTTCCCTTAACCCGGAAAGCCACGCCTTGCAGCGAGAGAGGATGCCGAAAAGCTTTCCCCCGGCCGCCTCCGCGCCGCCTTGCGATTCCACGACGCCCTGCGCTTCCGCGACGCCCTGCGCTTCCGTGACGCCCTGCGCTTCCGTGACGCCCTGCGCTTCCGTGACGCCCTGCGCGTCCGGCGCCATCCTCTTCCAGGTCGCATGTGCCGGTTCCTCCCCGGCCGCCCGCGCGGCGCGGTTCCTCTCCGCCTCGGCCTCAATCTCGTCCCAGTCAGCGTACGCGTCGTCGCCAATGTCCCAATCCCAGTCATTCTCCGACGCGCCCGCCACCGGCCGCCACCCGGAGCCGCTTCCCGACGCCCACGCGCCGCCGTCCATGGAACCCCCAGCCGCCGCGTATCCCGCCTCGCCGGTTTGACCGGCTCCTGCCATGCCGGCCGCAGAACCGTCTTCCGTCGCCCACGCGTCGCCGTCACCGGATGACCCGGATGCCGCATATCCCGCCTCGCCAGTTTGACCAGCTCCTGCCATGCCGGTCGCAGAGCCGCTTCCCGTCGCCCACGCGTCGCCGTCCACGGAACCACCGACCGCCGCATATCCTGCCTC
>CAZOLD010000013.1:9204-18485 GCA_964580595.1 uncultured Eubacterium sp. | reverse complement strand
ATTGTATTTATCCGGGAACTGCTCGATGAATTCGTCCGCGCATGCCATCCGGCAGGCCCTTTTGCATTCCTCCTCCGTGGCGTCCTTGTCGCACCACCGCAGGTTATCCAAGATCGTCCCGGAGAATAGCACGTTCTTCTGAAGGACGACGGAAACCTGGTTGCGCAGCGCCTCCATGTCGTAATCCCGCACGTCGGTCCCCCCGACCTTGACGCTGCCGCCGGAAACGTCGTAGAGGCGGCTCACCAGGCTCACAAGGCTCGTCTTCGCGCTCCCCGTCCCGCCTATGATGCCAACCGTCTCCCCCGCCTTGATATCCAGGCAGACGTCCTTTAGCACCATCTCGCGGCTGTTCTTCCCGTATGCGAAATCCACATGGTCGAAAACGATGCTCCCGTCCTTCACTTCCGTCACGGGATTTTCCGGGTTGGACAGGCTGCTCTCCTCATGGATGACCTCCGAGATGCGCTCCGCGCTCGCCATGCTCATCGTCACCATGACGAAAATCATGGACAGCGTCATCAGGCTCATCAAGATGTTCATGCAATAGGCTAGGAGGCTCATGAGCTGCCCCGTCGTGAGATCGCCCACGACGATGGCCTTCGCGCCCATCCAGCTGATGGCCAGGATGCATCCGTAAACGGCCATCTGCATAAGGGGGGAGTTCCACGTGAGGATGTTTTCCGCCTTCGTGAACATCCGGTAAATGTTGCCGCTGGCCTCCGTGAATTTTTTGTTTTCATAATCCTCCCTGACATAGGCCTTGACCACGCGGATCGCCGAGACGTTCTCCTGCACGCTGGCGTTTAGCGCGTCATATTTCGGGAATATCTCCTGAAAATACCGCGTCGCCTTGCGCAAGATCAGAAAGAGGCAGCATGCCAGCGCGATCACGGCGATAAGGTAAACGCTCGCGAGCCTCGCGTTGATGAGGAATGCCATCACCATCGCCGTCACCATGGAGACAGGCGCGCGCACGCACATCCTAAGGATCATCTGGTACGCGTTCTGGATATTCGTCACGTCCGTCGTTAGGCGCGTCACTAAGCCCGCCGTCGAGAACTTGTCGATGTTCGAAAAAGAAAATTCCTGGATCTTGTTGAACATCGTGCTGCGCAAGTTCCTCGCTAAGCCCGCCGACGCCCTCGCGCCGTGTTTCCCGCCTAGCATGCCGGCCGCTAAGCCGAACAGCGCCATGACTAGCATCACCGCGCCGACCTCGCAGATATATCTCATATCCCCTTTCTCCACGCCATTGTCGATGATGGCGGCCATGAGCATCGGGATCGCCATTTCCATGATGACTTCGAGAATCATGTAAAACGGGGTCAGCAGGGAATCCTTCTTAAACTCTTTTACCTGCCCTAGAATTGTCCTAACCATCTCAACCCTCCAATTCCCTTAACCGAAACCCTCCCCCTACGGGCGCCCTCCCGCCTGGATACGACGCGAAACCGCGCCTCCTCCTCTCCTTCTCGTCACTTTGCGCCGGCTGCCCCGGCGCCCTGCCTCCCGGACGCGCCGCGAAACGGCATGCGGCGCACAGTTCTCGCCTGCCCCTCCCATGGCGCCATATTCCCCGGGCGCGCAACTCCCGCCTGCCCCTCCCATGGCGCCATATTCCCCGCATGCGCCGCGAAACGCGAGCTAGGCTCGGGCGCGGCACGGGCGCCTCCTCACATGACCCACGTCCCCTCCGGGATGATGTCGTCCACGAAAATGACCTGGCAGCCGCAAGCCGAGTTCGTGGCCGCCAGCAGCATCCCCTCGCTCTTCACCCCCGCGATGCGCACGGGCGTGAGGTTCGCGACGACAATGACTTTCTTCCCGACAAGCTCCTCCGGCTCGTAATATTCCCTGATGGAGGAGACGATCACGTGCTTCTTTAACCCGTCGAAGACCGTGAGCTTGTAACAGTTGTGCGACTTGTGGATCTCCGCGCATTTTAAGACCCTGCACACGCGCAAGTCCAGCTTCTCGAAATCGCTGCGGTCGACCGCCAGCTTCACGGGCCGCACCGGATCCGGATCCCCGTACTCGATCTTCTTCTTGGCGGGAGCGGGCGCGGGCTTTTCCTCTCCCTTATCCGCGCCCGCCTTTTCCTCCCCCGTGGCCGGCGTGGAGAAATCCAGCAAGGGGAGGTAGCTCTCCTTGTCGACCGCGTACAGGAAAAGGTAGAGCCTGGGCCCCTTCTCCTTATTTAGCAGCAGCCGGTACACGTTCTTGAAAAACACGCCCTGGACTTTCTTCAAGTCCTCCACGTCCTCCCCGAACACCCGCTTCGGTATCGCGTAAAGCTCGGCGTTCAGCTCGTCTAAGGAATACCCGCCCCGCGCCAGGTAATCGTGCAGGATCGTGATCTCCTCCTTTTCCTGCGCGCCCAGCGCCTCGTACGCCTCCCAGTTGCGGCGCTTAAGGAGCTTGTTGGCGTTTTCCGGGGAGCAATGCTCCAGCCAATATCGCGCCAGGTCCAGGCGTTCCGCGAAATCCTCATATTTGTACGGCTGGCCGATTTTCTCAAAAACCGTCTCCAGCATCGGCACGTTGAAATCCACGACCGAGCCTAGCTGCACGAGCAGGCCCATGGGAACCGTCTTGATTTCCCTGCCCGCCAAAAGGCAGTTCTCCATGACGGTCCTCGCGTACTCGTCCGCCTCGCCCTTGATGTATTTCTCATACTGCCTGTCAAACTCAAAATACTGGCGCAGGATCCCGTCGTCTAGGCACAGGTCGAAGGCCTTGTTCGGCTCGACCCTGGAATAGAGCCACAGCAAAATCTGCGGCTGGTAAATCCGAAGGAGCGTGCCCGGCGTGAGGTTCAGTCCCGTAGAGCCTGACATCTTGCCCGTCGTCCCCCGGATCCCGATAAACTCATATCCCTGGAAAACCGGAGCCCGGGCCCCGAAGATTTCCTCCGCTATGGCGCTGCTCGTGTCGAACGAGCCGCCCGGCGCCGCGTGGTCCTTGCCGCCCGGCTCGAAATCCACTTTCTCGTAGAGCCAGCGCATCGGCCAGTCCACTTTCCACGCCAGCTTGCAGTTCGTGTCCTTCCTAAAGTCAAATTCCCCCTCGTGCCCGCATTCGCACCGGTACCTCGCGACTTTCGACGCGTCGTCGTAAGACAAGATCTTCGTCGTGTCCTTCCCGCATTCCGGGCAGTAAATCCCGACGGGATAATAATTCTCCCTCTCGCCCTCCTGCGCCTGTTGGGTCCTGAAACGGTCCAGGATGTCGAAAATCTCCCTCCGCTTGTCCAGCGCCGTGAGGATGTGCTCGCGGTACTTGCCGGAACGGTACATCTCGGCCTGGTGGCGGTAGTCCATCGTTATGCCAAGCTTTTGGATGGACTCCTCGAACTCCTTCTCGAAATACTCGGCATAACTCGACTCCTTGGTCCCGAACGGGTTGGGGACGTCCACGTAAGGGCGGCCGATGTGGCGCTCGAACCCTTCCGTGACCTCCTCCACGTTCGCGGGCACCTTTCGCAGCCGGTCAAATTCGTCCCAGGAAAACAAAAGCCTGGCTTTCCTGCCCTTCCTTTGCAATGCCTCCGCCACGAACAGGCTCGTCGCCACGTCCCTCAAATTGCCGATATGTATGGATCCCGACGGGCTGATCCCCGCCGCGCACACATATTCCTCCTTGTCCGGATCCCTCCTTATGATTTCCTCCGCTATCGTGTCTGACCAATGCATCCTGCTATCTCCTCTTTCCTGTTTCCGTAAGCTCCCGCGCCGCCTCAAGCACGTCTGCCGCAAAGCTCCTCGCGCGCTCCATGTCCCTCTCGTCGGGATGGAGGAGCGCCTCGTCAAAATTGCGCAGCAGCCTCAGGCGGCATTCCTCCCTGGCCGGGTCCTCCATCGGTATCTCATATTTTTCCCGCACTTGCATGGGCATTTTCCCCTGGCAGAGGAAAGTGCCCATGCAGCTGCAGTCGTCCGGGATCCATACGCTGACCCGCTGCCCGACCGCACGGAAATACTCCTCGCCCCCCATCCCGCAAGTGCCGAATAAGGCGACTTTCTTCCCGTGCAGCCCCGAGAGCAGATTGATAACGGAAATGTCGCACGTGCCGCGGTCCACCCAGAACCCGACAAAGAACAGATCCGCGTCCCTGCCCTTGTATTCCCCGATTTCCTGCATATCCTTCGACGTCCCGGGAAGTGCCCGGAAAATCTCCGCCGCCAGCTTCCTAGTGTTCCCGGTCCTGCTGGAATAAAGCACCATGTATTCCATAAGGCCATCCTACCCTCTATTCCGCGCCGCCCTCTGGCAGCCGCTCACAGCCCCCGCTCTTTGCGGATCTCCCCCGATTTCCGCTGGCCATGCCGCCGCGCTCGCGTCGCTGGGCATCCGCTCACAGCCCCTGCTCTTTGCGGATCTCCCCGATTTCCGCCAGCCATGCCGCCGCGCTCGCGTCGCTGGGCATCCGCAAGTCGCCGCGCGGGGAAATGGCGACCGTCCCGACCTTCGGCCCGTCCGGCAGGCAGGACCGCTTGAATTGCTGGGCGAAAAACCGCCTCACGAAAACTTCCAGCCACTTGAGGATCTCCTCCCGCCCGTAGCGGGACCCGCCGCCCGCCCCGAACGCGTATGTCGCCAGGCGGAAAATCTTTGCGGGTCCGAAGCCGGAGCGCAGCATGTGGTACAAGAAGAAGTCATGCAGCTCGTACGGCCCTACGATGTCCTCCGTCTTCTGGGAAATTTCCCCTTCCTCCGGGGGCAACAGCTCCGGGCTGACCGGGGTGCCTAGGATGTCCAGCAAGATCCCCGTTAGCTCCTCGTCCCCGCACGTGTCCGCGTAATAGCGCACGAGATGGCGCACCAGCGTCTTCGGAACGGAAGCGTTGACGCCGTACATGGACATGTGGTCGCCGTTGTACGTCGCCCATCCCAGCGCCAGCTCGGACATGTCGCCCGTGCCGATGACCAGCCCGTTCTCCCGGTTCGCGATGTCCATGAGGATCTGCGTGCGCTCCCTGGCCTGGCCGTTCTCATAAGTCACGTCGTGGTTTTGCTCCTCCTGCCCGATATCGCGGAAATGCACGCGGACCGCCTCTCGGATGTCCACCTCCTCCAGCCTCGCGCCCAGGCGGCGGACCAGGCTCACCGCGTTGCCGTAAGTCCGCTCCGTCGTCCCGAAACCCGGCATCGTGACCGCGCATATCCCCTCCCTGCCTAGGCCAAGCAAGTCAAAGGAGCGCGCCGTCACGAGCAGCGCCAGCGTGGAATCCAATCCCCCCGAAATGCCGATGACGGCGTTTCGGCAGCCGGTGTGCTCCAGCCTTTTCTTCAGCCCCATGGACTGGATGGAGAGGATCTCCTCGCAGCGCTTCCTGCGCTCCTTCTCCCCTCCCGGCACGAAGGGCGCGGGGTCGACAAAGCGCGTGAGCCTCGTCTCCTCCTTCTTCAGGTGGAAACGGACCTCCCGGTAGGGCGCGGCCTCCCCCACGAACGTGGACATCCGCCGCCTCTGCCCGTCTAACCTCGCGACGTCGACTTCCCCGTACGCCGACTCGTTGCGAAAGCGCGCGGAC
The DNA here is from genome assembly GCA_964580595.1 of uncultured Eubacterium sp. Classification (GTDB taxonomy): domain Bacteria; phylum Bacillota; class Clostridia; order Lachnospirales; family Lachnospiraceae; genus Petralouisia. The sequence continues at coordinate 12,948 of CAZOLD010000013.1, read as the reverse complement.
TCCGCGACCATCACGCCGTTCTCCGCGATCATGTTATGCCCGGAATAGACGACGTCCTGCGTCGACTCCCCCTCGCCCGCTCCGGCATAAGCGTAGCCGCAGACGAGGCGCGCCGACTGCCCTTCCACCAAGCTCCGCCGGTATACGTCCTTCCCCGTCGCCTCGTCGCTCGCGGAGAGGTTTAGGATGAGGTTCGCCCCCGCTAGGGCGTGCGAGATGCTAGGCGGGTTCGGCGTCCACAAATCCTCGCACAGCTCCGCCGCGATTTTGAGTTCCCCCATGCAATCCGGGGAAAAGAGGAGGCGGGTGCCCATCGGCACCGTCACTCCCGGAAAGAGCGGCACGTCGATGGGATCCTCCATCCCCGGCGTGAAATACCGCGCCTCGTAAAACTCGCTGTAATTCGGGATGTTGCGCTTCGGGACAAGGCCTAGCGCCTTCCCGTTCGCTAAGATCGCCGCCACATTGTACAAACGGCCGCGGTACGGGAACGGGAGCCCGACCGCCGCTATGAGGTTTTTCCCGTTCGTCGCCTCCGCGATGTCAACAAGCGCCGCCTTAGCCCCCTCTAGGAGCGTCTCTGACAGGAACAAATCCCCGCACGTATATCCGGTGACGCACATTTCCGGAAATACCGCGACAGCCGCCTGTTCCTGCTCCGCCTCCCCTAATTTCTCCAGGATCGCCCCTTTGTTGTATGCCGGGTCGGCCACCTTGATTTTCGGCGTCAGCGCCGCCACCCTGATAAACCCGTCTTTCAATGATTTCTCCTCTCGTCCCGGATTTCCTCCAAATCCGTCGTCGTGAACACATAGCGCCTGCCGCAAAACTGGCAGCCCACCTCCACCGGCTCGCCATCCCTTATCATCTCGTCCAAGTCCTTGGCGCCGATGCTTGAAATCGCGCGCGATACACGCTCCCTGGAGCATCCGCAATAATAACGCGCCGGTATCCGGTCTAAGATCTCAAGGCCCAGCCCGCCCGCGACCTGCCCTAGGATTTCCTCCGGCGTCATCCCATCCTCCAAGAGGTCCGTCACGGAATGGATGACGGACACCCTTTGCTCTAGCTCCTCAATCGCGCTCTCCTCTGCCGAGGGCATGAGCTGGACGATGAAACCGCCGGAGCGCCTGACCGTGTTGTCGCGGTTCATGAGGACGCCTAACCCCACCGCGGAGGGCGTCTGCTCGGAAACGGCGAAATAATAGGTCAAATCCTCCGCGATCTCGGACGTCTGCAGCTCCGTCTGCCCGACATAGGGCTCCTTTAGCCCCATGTCCTTGACGACCCTCAGGATGCCGGGCCCTAAGGCGCCGCCCACGTCCAGCTTGCCCTTTTCGTTCGGCGGGAGCATGACGTCCGGCACGGCAGGGTATCCCTTCACGTTCCCTCGGCTGTCCGCCGTGACGGTCAGCGCCTTCGCCGGCCCCTCGCAGCTTGCCTGGATGGTCAGCAAGTCCTCCTCGCCCTTCATCATCGCGCCCATCATGGCTCCTCCCGATAAAAGGCGCCCCAGCGCCGCCGTCATGACCGGGCTGGTGCCGTGGATTCTCCTCGCTTCCTCCACGATGCCCCGCGACGTCATGGCATATGCCCTGATTTGCCCGTCGCCGGCCATCGCCCGTACGATATAGTCGTCCATCCTCATCCCCGCTTTCCCTTTTCCCTTGCCGCGAACAAGATCCTCTCGCTCCCCTCGTGCGCCGGCGCCTCGCCGTACCCGTCATATGCCGCCAAAAATTCCATCCCCGCCTCCGCTAAGAGCTCTAGGACGCGGCGCGCGGGATAAGCGCGCTGGAAATGCGTCTCCTCATATTTCCGGTACAAATCCGCGCCGTCCGCCGCCAGGCCCTCTTCCCGTATGAAAACCGTCAAGTCATACCGGTTCACCTGCGACGCCTCGTCGAACTCATTTTCCCATATGAAGCTGGCTTCCTCGCGGCTCTCGGCAATCGTCGTCTCCCCCAGGACGTCCCGGTAGGTGTGCGGCGTATTCATGTCAAAGAGGAAAATCCCCCCGGGATCCAGGTAATTGTTCACGAGGCGGAACACTTCCAAAAGCTCTTCCTCCTCCAGGACGTAGTTCAGGGAATCGCAGACGCAAACCACAGCCCGCACCGTCCCGTACAGCTCAAATTCCCGCATGTCCTGCTGCAGGTAAAGGATGTCCCGCGCGCCTGCCTCTTCCGATTCCATGGCGACGCCCAGCATTTCCGCCGAGCTGTCCACGCCGATCATGTCATATCCCGCCTGGGCAAGCAGCCTCGTCATTACCCCCGTCCCGCATCCTAAGTCCAGGACCAGGCCGTCTTTAATGCCATATCCCCTTAACAGCTCCGTGATCCTCCCCTGCCATTCCCCATAAGGGACGTTATCCATGAAGAGGTCGTACACCCGCGCGAACCCGGCATATGCCCTTCCCCCGTCCGCCATTTTCCTTCCCTTCCTCCGCCGAGGCCTCCCGCGCTCGCGACGCGTGAAGCCTATCCCGGGCCGCGGCATCCGCCAGCTCAGGGCGCCCCTGCCAACAGCACTCCGGGACGCCGACTCGGCGCCCCATATCGTGACACGGCGCCGAAAGCCAAACCTGCTTCACAGCGCGGCGCCCCGCGCCCCTGCCAAAAACCCCCGGAACGCCAACGCCACGCCTCATATCGTGACACGGAACCGAAAGCCGAGCCTGCTTCACAGCGCGGCGGCTCCGCGCCCCGGGGGCTGCCCCGCTTCATGACACGACGCGTGAAGCCTATCCTAGGCTGCGGCCTCCCGCGCTCACATATGCGCCTGGATCCAGGAGAAGATATCCCGGTAGACGTCTTCCCGGTCCAATTCGTTTAGGATCTCGTGGCGGTCGCCCGGGTAGATCTTCACGCTGACGTCCCGGATGCCCGCCTCCTTGTAGATCCGGGCCGCTTCCTCCACGCCCTTGCCGTAATTCCCCACGGGGTCTTCCTCCCCCGAGAGGAAAATGATCGGCAGCCCCTTCGGGATGGCGTCGACATTTTCCGGCTGGTTAATATAATACACGGTCTCGAAGAGATTGTAAAACCCGTTCAGCGTGAAGCAGAACTGGCATTTGGGATCTTTCCCGTACCGCTCGGCAAGCTCCACGTCCTTGGTCAGCCAGGAATCAGACCCGCCATCTTCCTTCGCCTCCTCCTCAAAATGCTTGCTCCCGCCGGAGAAGACAAGGTTGTTCACGAACTTGCTCTGGTGCTTCCAGCCCTGGAAGACGGAGAGGACCCTGCAGACGCCTTTCCCTACCCGCATGAGGGAATCCGGCTGCGTTCCCGTCCCCATGATCAGCGCGCCGGAAAGCCCCTCCCCGTGCTTGGACAAATATTTCCGCAAAAGGAAGGATCCCATGCTGTGGCCCAGGATGAAATACGGGACGTCCGGATGCTCCTGCTGCGCGATCATCCGAACCTGGTGCATGTCCTCCACCAGCACGTCGCTGCCATGCTTGCTCGCGAAATACCCGTAATATTCCGGGGAGCGGATCGATTCCCCGTGGCCCAAATGGTCATGGCCGACGACAAAAAATCCCTTCCCCGCCATGTACTCCGCGAAATCCGCGTACCGCCCGATATGCTCCACCATCCCGTGGCAGAGCTGCAATACCCCCTTCGCCCGGCCGCCCTCGGGCTCCCACCGGACGGCGTGGATTTCCGTCAATCCGTCCGCGGATAAAAATCCGAATGATTTCCCTTCCAAATCCATATCCCTGTCCATTTCCGTACCCGT